>JBGSQO010000602.1:0-3690 GCA_041738055.1 Filomicrobium sp. | reverse complement strand
CATCGGTGGCATGACGCTCGCCGTAATGAGCCGGGCGTCCCTGGGCCATACCGGTCGGCCGCTGGTCGTCGCCCCGTCCGTCGCGCTGTCCTATGGGCTGGTGGCTCTGGCCGCCCTCGTGCGGGCCCTCGGCCTGTCGGTGCTGCCGGACCACTACTACGCCGTGATGCTGACGGCGGGCGGGCTGTGGATCGCAGCCTTCGCGATCTTCGCAATCGTCTACGCGCCGGTGCTGGTCGGTCCCCGCATCGATCGCGGCACTTGATCCAACGTCGAAGGCTGCCCGCGCTGCACATCTTGCCTTTCGTTAAAGCGCTCGACCGCCAAGCCTGCAGACTGGGGGCGATCGGAACCAGATCTGGAGGAGAGCACTGGCCATGCGCGAAGTCATGACGAAAACGATGGCCCGCAACATATTCTACGGCGGGTCCATATTCTTTATTTTGATATTCCTTAGTTTGTCCATTCACAGCCATATGTATATCGTCAGCACCTCGACCGCAGGCCAGCCGATCACAGCTTCGGTGAAACTGGGCAAGCACGTCTGGGAGCGGCATGCTTGCATCAATTGCCATACCCTGCACGGCGAGGGCGCCTATTTCGCTCCCGAGGTCGGCAACGTGATGACCCGCTGGGGTGTGGTCGACAAGCCCAAGGACGCCTTCGACACACTAAAGGGTTGGATTGAGGCGCAGCCATCCGGCGTCGCCGGGCGCCGCCAGATGCCGCGGTTCAATCTCTCCGACGAGGAAATCCGTGGCCTCGCCGATTTTCTGATCTGGGCCGACAAGACCGACACCAAGAACTGGCCGCCGAACGATGCCGGCTGAGGGCAAGGCGAAAGGACGGAGATAAACGCCATGAAATACGAAAGTCAAAAAATAGCCTACGCCTACTTTGTCACCGCGATGATCCTGTTCGTGGTGCAGGTCTCGGGCGGTCTTCTCGCCGGATGGATCTATGTCTCGCCCAATACGCTGTCGGAGACCCTGCCGTTCAACATCGTGCGCATGCTCCACACGAATTCTCTCGTCGTCTGGCTGCTGCTCGGATTCTTCGGCGCCGCCTACTTCCTCATTCCCGAGGAAGCCGAGCGCGAGATCCACTCGGTCAAGCTCGCCTATTATCAGTTGGCGATCCTGATCCTGGGCACGGCGGGTGTCGTCGTCACCTACGTCTTCGACATCGCCAACGGCAACTTCCTGATCGGCAAGGAAGGCCGCGAGTTCCTCGAGCAGCCCCTGTGGGTCAAGCTCGGCATCATCGTGGCCGCCCTCATCTTCCTATACAATATCTCCATGACCGTCATGGCCGGGCGCAAAACCGCCATCACCAACGTGCTGCTGATCGGGCTGTGGGGTATCGCACTGCTGTTCCTATTCTCGCTCTACAATCCCTCCAATCTCTCGCTCGACAAGATGTACTGGTGGTACGTCGTGCATCTCTGGGTGGAAGGCGTTTGGGAATTGGTGATGGCCTCGATTCTCGCCTACCTGATGCTCAAGCTGACGGGCGTCGACCGCGAGATCGTGGAGAAGTGGCTTTATGTCATCGTCGCTACCGCGCTGTTTTCGGGAATCCTTGGCACCGGCCACCATTATTACTGGATCGGCACGCCCGGCTATTGGCAGTGGATCGGCTCGATCTTCTCGACGCTCGAAATCGTTCCGTTCTTCCTGATGATGGTGTTCTCGTTCGTCATGGTGTGGAAGGGCCGGCGTGATCATCCCAACAAGGCGGCACTCCTGTGGTCGCTGGGCACGACGACGCTCGCCTTCTTCGGTGCTGGCGTGTGGGGCTTCATGCACACGCTTCACGGCGTCAACTATTACACGCACGGCACACAGATCACGGCGGCCCACGGGCATCTGGCATTCTTCGGCGCCTACGTGTCTCTCAATCTCGCGATCTTCACCTACGCCTTCCCGATGTTGAAAAATCGCGATCCCTACAATCAGGTGCTTAACATGGCGAGCTTCTGGCTGATGTCGGGTGGCATGGCGTTCATGACCTTCGTTCTGACCTTCGCCGGCACGGTGCAGACGCACTTGCAGCGCGTCATGGGGCAGAACTTCATGGACGTGCAGGACCAGTTGCACATCTTCTACATCATGCGCTTCGGCGCGGGCGTGGCGGTCGTGCTCGGCGCCATCCTGTTCGTCTTCGCGATCCTGGTGCCGCAACGCGAAGTGATCGAGCCCGGCCCCGCAACCAAGCTCAGCCCGGCGGAGTGACACGATGCAGACAGCCCGCGACATGCGGAAGACGGAGGGGGCGGACGCCCCCTTCTACCTCCCCCACAAGGACGAGTGCGACGTGTTCGCCGCCGCCTACCACAGCCGGATGCCGGTCTTACTCAAAGGCCCGACCGGTTGCGGCAAGACCCGCTTCGTCGCCCACATGGCAGCCCGGCTGGGCCGCCCGCTCATCACCGTTTCCTGCCACGACGATCTGTCGGCTGCCGACCTCATCGGGCGCTATCTGCTGAAGGGCGGGGAGACCGAGTGGATCGACGGACCACTGACCCGCGCGGTGCGGGCGGGCGCCATCTGCTATCTCGACGAGGTGGTGGAAGCCAGAAAGGACGTCACCGTCGTTCTGCATCCGCTGACCGACGACCGGCGCATCCTGCCGATCGAGCGGACCGGCGAGGTGCTGGAAGCTGGCCCCGCATTCATGCTCGTGGCCTCCTATAACCCCGGCTACCAGAGCATCCTGAAGACGCTCAAGCCCTCCACCCGCCAGCGCTTCCTATCGATCGAGTTCGATTTTCCCCCAGCAGCCCAAGAGATCGAGATCGTCACCGCCGAGAGTGGGTTGGCGAAAGACAAGGTGGCCCCACTGGTGCGGCTCGCCGGCAAACTCCGTGCCTTGAAGGGACAGGACCTCGAGGAAGGCGTGTCGACGCGCCTGCTCGTCTACTGCGCCACGCTGATCGCCGGCGGCATGCCGATCGAGCGGGCCATCACCGCGGCCCTCATCGAGCCGTTGTCGGATGATACCGACGTCAAGCGCGGTCTTCTCGATCTGGTCGCGGCGATCTACGGCTGAATAATGCCAACTGAACGAAATGCTGATGCATCGCTCAGGGCAGACCGCGCCTTCCGGCCGGCTCTCGGCACGAGCGTCGGAAGGCGCAAACAAAGACGATGCCGTCCGGCCGATCGGGCAGTCGGATGAGACAGCCGTTAGTCCGGACGGCATAACGGGAGTTGCACGCGATGGCAGGCCTCGACGTCGAACTGTGGGAGCCCGAGGAGAGCGTCGGCAAGATCTGGCACGCTTTCGCCTCCGGACTCGATGCGCCCGATAGCCATGGCACGGCGGCTGTGCGGCTCGCGGACGTCCAGGGCCGGCTCGGCGTCCTGTTCCGCGGGCTCGGCGGCGCCCGCGATGTCGAGATCAGGGCGGTCAAGCCCGAGATCTCGCTGTATCGGCTGTCGTGGCTGAGGTCGCTCGGCACCGCTGCGGAGGTAGTGGCAAAGGCGAGCTTCGACGGCGAGGTGCTGCGCCTGCCCGAGGCGATCGATGTTCTCGATAGGCCGGAGAAGAACACCGCGCTTTTCATCTGGATTGCCGCCGCCACGGTCCTCGCGCCGCCCCCGCAGCCGGAGGCAGATCCGTTGCGCGCCGACATTCGGTCCTTGCAGGCGGCTGGCGCCATGACGCGGGCGACTCTGGCCGCCTGCC
>JBGSQO010000129.1:0-2398 GCA_041738055.1 Filomicrobium sp. | reverse complement strand
CACCGCGCCCGCCGTCCTCTACCAGGGCACCGCCGACCGCATCGTGCCGGCCGCCGTCTCGGTCTGGCTGGCCGACCGTTTGCCCCGCTGCACCCTGGAGCGGCTCGACCGTGCCGGCCATTTCTGGGTCTACGACCACGTCGGCGAGGTGCTGGCGACGCTTGCGCGCCTCGCGCTCCGGTCCTGACATTTGCTGACCGGTCCGGCCACTGCAAGACGCCATGGGGCATCGTCGTTCGGAGTGTCCCGTTGCGCGCGCGGGGCATCGACCGTGCCGGGCGATCCGATGGGTGTGCGAGCTACTTGGGCCGGAAAATGCACCGGCCTTGCGCATAGAAGTACCCCTGCGGACACTGCACTTTCGGCACTTGTTGTCGCTGGAGCTGCTGCTGCCGCTGGATCTGCAATTGGCGCTGGTACTGCTGCTGCAGCTGCTGCTTGAGTTGTTGTTGGCCCTTGAGCTGACCCTGCTGGCGCTTGAGCTGTTCCTGAAGCTGGCGCTGGTACTGCTGTTGCTGCTTGAGCTGCTGTTGGCCCTTGAACTGACCCTGCTGACGCTTGAGCTGCTCCTGGAGCTGGCGCTGGTACTGCTGTTGCTGCTTGAGCTGTTGTTGGCCCTTGAGCTGACCCTTCTGGCGCTTAAGCTGCTCCTGAAGCTGGCGCTGGTATTGCTGTTGCAGCTGAAGTTGTTTGATCCCCTGGTTGGGGATTTGCTTTTTGACCTGCGGCTGCTGCGATTGCTTCTGCTGCTTGCGCAGAGCCTCGATCTGGGCCCTGCGGAGGGCTTCGGCTTGCGCGCGCCGCAGCGCCTCGAGCTTCGATCCGGCGTTCTGTGGGCCGGTCGGTTGCGCAGGCTGGGGCACGCGCGACTTCAACACACACGCCCGGCCTGTCCAGACGTAACCTGGCCGGTTTGCGCATAGCCGCGCCTGCAGTTGCGTTGCGCCGGGAGCACCTGACGCTCCTCCAACCGGTGGGCCACTAGATCCGCCGGGTCCCTTCACGGCGCCGGCGCCCTTTTTGGGCACGCACGAGCGTGTCGAGGCGTCGTAGACGTAGCCGGGCGAGGCGAGGCAATAGACCGTGCTTGTCGTCTTGGGGTTTCCCGTGGCGGACTTGCCGCTGGTTTCAGGATCGAAGGTCGAGTTGGTCCCCCCCGTTAACTTGCCGGGACCCGGCGTTGGCGTGACGGCTTCGCATGTGCGTCGGCGCCGATTCCAGTAATAGCCCGGGCGCGCGTTGCAGTCGTCGGCGAGCGTCCTGCGGGGATCATGGCCTGGTTGTGTGCCGCCGCCCGCCTTCACAGCGACGCAGGAGTTCGTCGACGGATTATAGACGGTGCCGGGCGAGGCGCTGCAGTCGATGGGGCGGCCTGTGCCTGTCCCCGTGTTCACGGCATCGCAGCGGCGGCGCCGCCAGTTCCAGCGATAACCAGGGCGCGCGTTGCAGAAGGCAGAGGGGCCCGCCTGCGTGCTGTCGCCGTTCGGCACGCAGCGGCGCTGGCGGCGATCCCAGTACTCGTTGCGACCACAGGGATGGATGGTGACCACCGGAATACACGCGCCTGCCTGCGGGCTCCAATAGGTTCCGGGCAACTGGCAGCGGATAGGCAAGACCTCGGCATCATGCGCCCGACATCTGCGAGCGCGCTGGTCCCAGCGGGTCCCGTAGCGACACCTGGGGGGCTCCGGGTCCACGGGTATGCGAATCGTGGGCTCCACATGGACCCGCAGCGGACGGTACCGCTCGATTTGCGGCGCCGGAGGAGAGGGCGGCCGCCGCGGAGCAACGAACAAGGGACGCGACCTCGGCACGTCGCGAGTGGGAGCCGTCTCCGCCCGCTTCGAGGACCGGCAGAGGATGTCGTCGTAGCGCTCCTGGCCCTCGAGACAATCGCACCGCTCGCCGCGCAGCTTGAGGTTGCCCGGACACGCCTGCACGGCGGAGAAGGTCGCGCACGCAATGCCCGATGCCGCGGTCGAGGCCGGCCGAGGCGACCGCAGTGCCACGTCCAGGATCGGCGAAACCGAGTTGCGCTCGATCTCGGCCACGGCAAAGCAGATGCGGCCCTCGCCGTCCTTTGCGCCGAGCGCGCTGCTTTCCCTCGGCAACAGGACCGTGAGCCCGACGGTCAGGGTCTCGGCACTCTCGAGGCGGGCAAAGCCGGAGCAGGCAAAGGGCGCCGTCGAGGGCGTCTCGTCGCAGGCCAGGGGCGGGTCGAGCGCGATCACGTCCGCCGTCGCGCGGCCTCCCCCGAGCGACAACTCGGCCGCCGACAGCAATTCGCCACGATAGGCCGCCGCCGAGCGGTTGGTGATCTGCGCCTGGAAGCTGCATTGGGTGCCCAGCCGGCAGAAGCTGTCGCCGCGCACCTTGATCGCGATGTCGGAGCCCGCTT
>JBGSQO010000555.1:0-2390 GCA_041738055.1 Filomicrobium sp. | reverse complement strand
CCGGTGCCATGCACGATGAGGGTGTCGCCCTGGACGTCCGCCGAGACGCCGTTGGCCGCGAGCCCCGCCGCCGTTGCCGCCAGCCGGTCGCTCTCTTTCACCTTCAACTCGGCTAAGCCCTCCATGACGGTAGCGCCGCTTGCGAAGGCGGCAACGCAGGCCAGCACCGGATACTCGTCGATCATCGAGGGCGCGCGTTCGGCCGGCACCAGCACCCCCGTCAGGCTGGAGGCGCGCACGCGGATGTCGGCGATCGGCTCGCCCCCCTCCTCTCGCAGGCCTTCGAAGGCGACGTCCGCGCCCATTTCCTGCAGCGTCAGGTAGAACCCGATCCGGGTCGGATTGACGAGGACACCGGTAATGGTCACGTCCGAGCCCGGCACGATGACGGCCGCCGCCGCCAGGAACGCCGCCGAGGACGGATCGGCGGGAACTTTCACCGCCTGTCCCGTGAGCTTGGGGTGTCCCGTGACCGTGATCCGGCGCGCGCCGTCCGGCTCTTCCTCCACCCGCACTTCGGCGCCGAAGTGGGTCAGCATGCGCTCGGTGTGGTCGCGGGTGGCTTCGGTCTCGATGACGCTGGTTTCTCCGGCTGCATGCAGACCCGCCAGCAGGATCGCCGACTTCACCTGCGCCGACGGCACCGGCAGGCGGTAGACGAAGGGGAGGAGGTCACTGGTTCCGCGCAGCGTCAGCGGCAGCATGTTGGCGCCTTCCGGCTCGACATTCAGCCCCATCTCGCGCAGCGGATTGAGCACGCGCCCCATGGGCCTGCGGCACAGCGAGGCGTCCCCCGTGAACACGGCACGGATCGGATTGCCGGCGACGACGCCCATCATCAGCCGCGAGCCGGTGCCGGCATTGCCGAAGTCGAGCGGGGCGTCAGGGCTCAGGAAGCCGCCGACGCCGCGGCCGGTGACGACCCAGGTCTCGCCCTCCTTGACGGCGGGTGCGCCGAGTGCCGTTACGGCCCGGCCCGTATTGAGCACGTCGTCGGCCTCGAGCAGGCCAGTGACACGGGTGGTGCCCAGACTCAGGGCGCCCAGGATCAGCGCGCGATGCGAGATCGACTTGTCGCCCGGAACCGTCAGCCGACCCGATAGGGGCCCCGAGACGAGGGACGACAGCGGCTTCTTCTCAATGGCTGTGTGGGACACGATGCGTTGACCTGGGATCTGTTGCGCGTCACAGCTTTAGAGCAACCGCCCCGGCTGGCGTCAATGCGAAGAGACGGCCTCAATCGACCCGTTGCGAGGCTTTCCATGCAAGGTTGCTTTTGACACGATGAAGTCCGTATGGCAGACGCAGCCTCTTTACAGGCGCGCCGCCCCACTGCCGCGCTGCCGGACACACCATGAGAGGCCCTCCGAGACATGGCGACCAGAGACGCCCGCGGAATGAAGCGCACCTGCCAGAGCAGCGAGTGCGGCTCCCGCTTCTATGACTTGAACCGCAACCCCGTCGTCTGCCCGATCTGCGGATCGATCTACGAACTCGCGCACGCTCCGGCCGGCGCGGTGATCGAGGCGATCGAGCCGACGCGAGCCAAGGTCAAGCGCGCCGAATACGAGCCTGAGGCCGAGGAAGCCGTGCCGGCGGAGGCCGAGGAACTGGCGGCCATCGAGACCGACGAGGACCTCGGCGAGGAAGCGGCCGACGAAACCTTCCTCGAGGACGAGGAAGAGGGCGGCAACGTCGGCGAGATCATCGGTCCAGTCGGTGAAGGCGAAGAAGACGAGGTGTGAGCGAGTGGGGAGTAGGGAGTAGAAAACCCGAGAAGCGCGGGCTGTCCCAACTCCCAACTCCCTGTTCCCAACTCCCCCAAAAAATGGCTTGCAAGTTTGTGACGAAGACCCTAAGCACTGCGCTCTCCGCAGGGCGTGCCTTGCGGGTCCAATCCCAACCGGTCGGGGCTGTAGCTCAGTTGGGAGAGCGCTACAATGGCATTGTAGAGGTCAGGGGTTCGATTCCCCTCAGCTCCACCAGTTCTCCTCACATGTCGGGGGCTGGTTGCTCCACCGGTTGGTCGAGGTCGCGTCTCACTCCGACCCGGCCGTGTTCGTCGAGGGATCGGGTACGCGCGAGACGAGCCGATGGCCAGCCTACGCGACCGCTCGAACGACGCTCACCTGCCCGCAGTCGCTGTAACCGCCCCTGCTGAGCCCGGCGCGTTGCCCGCCTGCGAGCGCATCCTGCTGCTCGTCACCGAGGACTGGTTCGCGCTGTCCCACTTCAAGCCGCTGATCTCCACGTTGGTCGGCATGGCCCGCGAGGTGGTCGTGGCCACCCGCTCCTCCGGCCGCATGGAGGAGATCGCCGAACTGGGCGCCCGCGTCCTCCCCTTCGATTTCCGCCGCGCCTCGCTGTCGCCCGTCGCCCAGACGACGGTC
>JBGSQO010000523.1:0-2343 GCA_041738055.1 Filomicrobium sp. | reverse complement strand
TGCCCGCGGGCGGCACCGCCGAAGCGCGTGGCGTGGTCGGCTCCAGCACCGACTCGCGGTTCGGCTTCTTGCCCTTGAGCAGATCCTGAATCTCGTCGCCGGAAAGCGTCTCGAATTCGAGCAGGCCCTTGGCAAGGGTCTCGAGGTCATCGCGCTTCTCGGTGAGAATACGCTTCGCTTCGTTGTAGCCATCTTCCACGAAACGCCGGATCTCGGTATCGATCTTCTGAACCGTCGCTTCAGATGCGTTCTGGGTGCGCGAAACCGACATCCCCAGGAAAACCTCGTCCTGGTTCTCGCCATAGGAAACGGTGCCGAGCGCCTCGGAAAGTCCCCAGCGCGTCACCATCATGCGCGCCAGCCGGGTTGCCTGCTCGATGTCGGACGAGGCGCCCGAGGTAACCTTTTCGCGGCCGAAGATCAGTTCTTCGGCGACGCGGCCGCCCATCATGATCGCCAGCCGCGACGTCATCTGCTCGAGCGACATCGACAACTTGTCGCGCTCCGGCAGCTGCATCACCATGCCGAGCGCACGTCCGCGCGGGATGATCGTGGCCTTGTGGATCGGATCGGTCGCGACGACGTTGAGGCCGACGATGGCGTGGCCGCCCTCGTGATAGGCCGTCAGCAACTTCTCTTCCTCGGTCATGACGAGCGACTTGCGCTCGGCGCCCATCATCACCTTGTCCTTGGCTTCCTCGAACTCGGCCTGCGTCACCATGCGCTTGTTGCGGCGGGCGGCGGTAAGCGCCGCTTCGTTGACGAGGTTCATCAGGTCGGCGCCCGAGAAGCCGGGCGTGCCGCGCGCGATGGTCTTGAGGTTGATATCCGGCGCCAACGGCACCTTGCGGACGTGGACCTTGAGGATCTGCTCGCGGCCGACGACGTCAGGATTCGGCACCACCACCTGGCGGTCGAACCGGCCGGGACGCAGCAGCGCGGGATCGAGCACGTCCGGGCGGTTGGTCGCCGCAATCAGGATCACGCCTTCATTGGCTTCGAAGCCGTCCATCTCGACCAGCAACTGGTTGAGCGTCTGCTCGCGCTCGTCATTGCCGCCGCCGAGACCGGCGCCGCGATGACGGCCGACCGCGTCGATTTCGTCGATGAAGATGATGCAGGGCGCGTTCTTCTTGGCCTGCTCGAACATATCGCGGACGCGGCTCGCACCGACACCCACGAACATCTCGACGAAGTCCGAACCCGAAATGGTGAAGAACGGCACGTTCGCCTCGCCGGCCACAGCGCGCGCGATCAGCGTCTTACCGGTGCCCGGCGGGCCGACGAGCAGACAGCCACGCGGGATACGGCCGCCGAGCCGCTGGAACTTCTGAGGGTCACGCAGAAACTCGACGATCTCCTGCAGGTCGGACTTCGCCTCGTCGACGCCGGCGACGTCTTCGAACGTCACGCGCCCATGACGCTCGGTCAGCAGCTTGGCCCGGCTCTTGCCAAAGCCCATGGCCCGGCCGGAGCCCGACTGCATCTGGCGCATGAAGAATATCCACACCGCGATCAGCAGCAGCATGGGGAACCAGTTGAGCAGAACGTTCATGACCGAAGGCACGTCCTCGTCACGCGGGGCGACCTTGAAGCGAACGTTCTTCTCGCGAAGGCGCTCGACGAGTCCCGGATCGTCCGGCGCGTAGGTTGTGAACTGGCTGCCGCCGTCCTTCAACGTGCCGAGGATGCGATTGCCGGAGATCGTCGCTTCGGAGACGTTGCCGGCCTCCACGAAGCTCAAGAACTCCGAGTAGGTGATCTCGTCGCCGCGGCGGCTCTGCGCTGGGTTGTTGAACAACTGGAACAGCGCGGCGAGCAGGACCAGGATGGCGATCCAGATCGCGAACTTCTGGAAGTTGGAGTTCATCTCGTTCCCTTCGTAGACCCGGGCAGGGCCGGGCGGACAATGAAGCGTCCTCAGGTCGGGCACCGTGCGGCCCGAGTGCCGGTTGCTCGTAAGATAGGACCGGGGGCGGGGTTTGCCAAGCGGAGCCGTTCCGATCTCTGTCGGCAAACGGGTGCGCGCTGCCGCCACAGCAGTATTCGTGCCAAGTGTTACAGAGAATTAATCATCCGAGGCTGGAGGGGGATGGTGCGGCCTCCTACCACTTCAGGGGGGCGCCTGTGAATTGGCAGGTCCAGGATCGACCCTCCTCCAGTCCGCTCGCCCACTTGGCCCAGGCCTCTCGCACCCTGTCGGCAACGCGGCTGCCCCGACAGACGCCGTCCATGCCGGGATAAGCGATCAGGTCGCCTTCCCGCCTGATGACGGGGAGCGTGGCGGCCGCCGCCGCCGGAAACCCGCTATCCTCCAGGGCCGGCACCTCGCGCTTGAGCCGC
>JBGSQO010000496.1:0-4656 GCA_041738055.1 Filomicrobium sp. | reverse complement strand
TAGCTCGTGAACGTGGCGCCACCCGACAGCGCCAGGATCTTCGTGATCGCAGCCGTCAGAGACGTCTTGCCGTGATCGACGTGACCGATCGTTCCGATGTTGCAGTGCGGCTTCGTCCGCTCGAATTTAGCCTTGGCCATGCTACGGCTCTCCTTGTCTTCTCACTGGTGCGATCGCCAGGGTCTGCCCCGCGACCGGCTCATTCTTCGTTTCCCAACCCCGACCCGGGCGGCCCCCACCGCAGGGGGAGCCGTGCAACAGCCGCGTGCGGCCACTCAGGGTCAGGCGTACTTTGCGCGCACCTCGTCGGCGATATTGCGCGGCACCTCGGCGTAATGCGCAAACTGCATCGAGTACTGCGCACGGCCCGTCGACATGGACCGCAGCGTATTGATGTAGCCGAACATATTGGCCAACGGCACGTAGGCCTTGATGACCACGGCATTGCCACGCAGGTCCTGCGAACGGATCTGGCCGCGCCGCGAGTTGACGTCACCGATGATGCCGCCGACGAAGTCCTGCGGCGACACGATCTCGACGTCCATGACCGGCTCGAGCAGCTTGATGCCAGCCTTCTCACAGGCTTCCTTCATGGCGGCCCGGGTGGCGATTTCGAAGGCGATCGCCGACGAGTCGACCTCGTGGAACGCGCCGTCGTACAGCGCGACCTTCATGTCGACCATCGGGAAGCCGATGAGAATGCCCGTGGCCCAGACCGACTCGATGCCCTTCTCGACGCCCGGGATGTACTCCTTGGGGATCGAGCCACCGACGATCTCGGTCGCGAACTCATTACCTGCGCCGACTTCGTTGGGCTGCAGGCGCAGCTTGACGCGGGCGAACTGGCCGGTGCCGCCGGTCTGCTTCTTGTGCGTGTAGTCGATCTCGGTCGGACGTGCGAGCGTCTCACGGTAGGCGACCTGCGGGGCGCCCGTCGCCGCGTCGACCTTGTGGGTGCGGCGCAGAATGTCGACCTTGATGTCCAGATGAAGCTCGCCCATCCCCTTGAGGATAGTCTCGCCGGATTCCTGGTCGACCGACACGCGGAAGGACGGGTCCTCGAGCGCCATTTCATTGAGCGCGAGGGCCATCTTTTCCTGGTCGCCCTTGGTCTTGGGCTCGATCTTCATCTCGATGACCGGCTCGGGGAATATCATGCGCTCGAGGATCACCGGCTTGTTGGGATCACACAGCGTGTCGCCCGTGCGGGTATCCTTGAGCCCCTGCAGCGCAATGATGTCGCCGGCAAAGGCCTCGCTGATCGGCTTGCGCTCGTCGGCGTGCATCATGTACATGCGACCCACGCGTTCTTTCTTGTCACGCGTCGACTGCAGGAGGGACGTGCCCTCCTCCAGCTTGCCCGAGTAGACGCGGCAGAAGGTCAGCGAGCCGACGTGCTCGAACTTCATGATCTTGAAGGCGAGCATGGCCAGCGGCTCGTCATCCGACGACTTCCGCACCATTTCCGAGCCGTCCTTGACGCTCTCGCCCTTGATGTCGGGAACTTCGACCGGGCTCGGCAGGTAGTCGACGACGGCGTCGAGCAGGGTCTGCACGCCCTTGTTCTTGAAGGCCGATCCGCACAGCATCGGGTGGAACTTGACTTCGACCGTGCCCTTGCGCAGCAGGCGGCGGAGCGTGTCGTCGTCCGGCTCCACACCATCGAGGTAGGCGGCCATGACGTCGTCGTCGAGTTCGACGGCGGCCTCGATCATCTCGGCACGGAACTGCAGCGCCTTCTCCATGAGATCGGCGGGGATGTCCCTCTCGACGTAGGTCGCGCCCTTGTCGTCGCCTTCCCAAAGGACGGCCTTCATCTTGACGAGGTCGACTACGCCGGCAAAGTTCGACTCAGAGCCGACAGGCAGCTGGATCGGAACCGGGCGCGCGCCGAGCTTCGACTTGATCTCATCGACGCACATATAGAAGTCGGCGCCGGTCTTATCCATCTTGTTCGCGAAAATGATCCGCGGCACGTGGTACTTGTCGCCCTGGCGCCAGACGGTCTCGGTCTGCGGCTCCACACCGGCATTCGAGTCGAGTACGCACACGGCGCCGTCGAGCACGCGCAGCGAACGCTCGACCTCGATGGTGAAGTCGACGTGGCCAGGGGTGTCGATGATGTTCAGGCGCCGCTTGCGGCCGTCGCGACCCGGCCAGAAAGCGGTCGTCGCAGCCGACGTGATGGTGATGCCGCGCTCAGCCTCTTGCTCCATGAAATCCATGGTCGCGGCGCCATCGTGCACTTCGCCGATCTTGTGCGAGATGCCAGTGTAGTAGAGGATCCGCTCGGTCGTCGTGGTCTTGCCGGCGTCGATGTGCGCCATGATACCGAAGTTGCGGTAATCCTTGATGTCGTATTCGCGGGCCATGGGTCTGCCTTTGAGGTTGACTTACCAGCGGTAATGCGAGAAGGCGCGATTGGCATCGGCCATCTTGTGAGTATCTTCGCGCTTCTTGACGGCCGTGCCGCGATTGCTCGCCGCATCCATCAACTCGCCCGACAGACGCTCCACCATCGTGTTTTCGTTACGCGAGCGGGCCGCCGAAATGATCCAGCGGATGGCGAGCGCCTGACGACGCTCCGAGCGCACCTCGACCGGGACCTGATAGGTGGCACCACCGACACGACGAGAGCGAACCTCGACGGCCGGCATCACGTTGGTGAGCGCGTCATGGAACATCTGCAGCGGATCGGCCTTGGCCTTTTCCTGCATGCGATCCATCGCGCCATACACGATACGCTCGGCGACCGACTTCTTGCCATCTTCCATCACGGCGTTCATGAACTTCGTGACAACGATGTCGGCGAACTTCGGGTCCGGAATGATTTCGCGCTTCTCTGCGCGGTGACGACGGGACATGGTCGAAAGGTCCTTGCTGTCTTTCTCGGCTCAAGCACAATCAGGCGGCGACACTAAGCGCCACCCGCCGCACTCCTTACTTCGGACGCTTGGCGCCATACTTCGAACGGCGCTGGCGACGCTTGGCGACGCCCTGCGTGTCGAGCACGCCGCGGATGATGTGGTAGCGCACACCGGGCAAGTCCTTGACGCGGCCGCCGCGGATCAGCACCACCGAGTGCTCCTGCAGGTTGTGGCCCTCGCCGGGGATGTAGCCGATGACCTCGAAGCCGTTCGTCAGGCGCACCTTGGCGACCTTACGCAGGGCCGAGTTGGGCTTCTTCGGCGTCGTCGTGTAAACGCGCGTGCAGACGCCCCGCTTCTGCGGACAGGCTTCCATGTGGCGCGATTTCTCGCGGTATGTTTTCTGGGTCCGCGGCTTGCGGATCAGCTGCTGAATAGTGGGCATGCGCCTCGTCCAGTTCCAGGCACCGTCAGGCGCCAAAATAACCGCGTCGAGCGCTGGACTTTGGGTCCCGGCACCCGACACGAGAAAACCAGAGGATCAACGGCCCGCGATGGAGCCAGAGATCATGGTCCGAATTGTCACCAGCTTCTTGGTGGTAGCGTCTGGGATCACGAGCGACGATGACGTCGCAAGGAAGGACCACGGCCTACCGATCGAGATCACCCTATATACAGCTGCTTTCAGAGGGTCAACGGCAAGCACGGTGGAAACCGAAATATTTTTGTCGCATCTGCACGCACGACACACGCCGCCGCTCGAACAATGGCCGTCTGAAGTGCCTGACCCGGCGTGGAAACACCGGGTCAGCTCGCGCGTGGGCCCTACTCGGCAGCTTCTTCACTCGGACGGCGGCGACGGCGGGCGGCCGGTCCGCCCTCCTCGCCGGGACCCGACAGCGCCGGATCCTCGCTGCGACGTGACTTCTCCTGCGAGATCAGCTCGTCGCGCTTGACCGCCACACGGCGGAGGCGCCGCAGCATGCCACCGGTACCAGCCGGGATCAGACGGCCGACGATGACGTTCTCCTTGAGGCCCTCGAGCGTGTCGGCCTTGCCGTTCACGGCGGCATCCGTCAACACGCGCGTGGTCTCCTGGAACGAGGCCGCGGAGATGAACGAGCGGGTCTGCAGCGAGGCCTTGGTGATGCCGAGCAGCACCGGGATGCCGACGGCCGCGCGCTTGCCCGCCTTTTCGGCGACAATATTCCTCTCGTCGAACTCGATGCGGTCGAGCTGCTCGCCCTTGATCATTTCCGTCTCGCCCGAGTCGGTGATCTCCACCTTCTGCAGCATCTGGCGAACGATCACCTCGATGTGCTTGTCGTTGATGGTCACGCCCTGCAGACGGTAGACGTCCTGGATCTCGTTGATCAGGTAGTTGGCCAGTTCCTCGACGCCCTTGATGGCCAGGATGTCGTGCGGGGCGGGGTGACCGTCGTAGATATAGTCGCCCCGCTCGATGCGGTCGCCATGCTGGACGGTGAGCGTCTTGCCGCGCGGAATGAGGTATTCCACCGCCTCCACGCCGTCGTCGTCCGCCTTGATCGTGATGCGCTGCTTGTTCTTGTAGTCCTTGCCGAACTCCACCGTGCCCGACAGCTCGGCGATGATCGCGTGATCCTTGGGACGACGCGCCTCGAACAGCTCGGCCACGCGCGGCAGACCGCCGGTGATGTCGCCCGACTTGGCCGACGCCATCGGAATACGCGCCAGCACGTCGCCGGCCCGCACCTCGGCGCCCGGCTCCACCGACAGAATGGCGTCGACGGGCAGCAGGTAGCGGGCA
>JBGSQO010000493.1:0-2716 GCA_041738055.1 Filomicrobium sp. | reverse complement strand
GCGCGCCGGCCAGCGTGCGGCAACGAGGCCCGTCTCGATGGCCCGCTCATCGGCCCGAAGCCAGGGCAGCTCCAGAGCGGCTGCCACTGCCGTGCCGGCATTTACGATCTGATGGGGGCCGATGAGGCTCGGCATCGGCAGGTCCAGCAGGCGCTCGCCCGCCTGGAAAACCAGCCGGCCGCTCTGCCGGTAGGCATCGAAGTCGCGCCGCCAGATGTTGAGCGGTGCGCCGATCTCGCTGGCCCGTGTCTCGATGACGTCGAGGGCCGCGTCCTCTTGTGCGGCGATCACAGCCCTCACTCCCGGCTTCAGAATGCCCGCCTTCTCGCGCGCGATTTCGGGGAGCGTCGCCCCGAGCTTGTCGGCGTGATCCATCGAGACGGGCGTGATGATGGTCAGCGCCGGCCGGTCCACCACGTTGGTGGCATCGAGCCGCCCGCCGAGCCCGACCTCCAGCAGCAGAACGTCGGCCGGCACCTCGCTGAAGGCCAGGAAGGCGGCCGCGGTGGTGATCTCGAATTGCGTGATGTCGTCGCCGTCGTTGGCCGCGCGCGTCCGGGTCAGCACATCGACGAGACCATCCTCGCTGATGGGGGCCGCGCGTCCTGCAGCACCCGCCAGCACGATGCGCTCGTGGAAGCGGACTAGGTGCGGGGAGGTGTAGACGTGGACCCGCGCGCCGGACGCCTCCAGCATCGCCCGAAGGAACGCGGTCGTCGATCCCTTGCCATTGGTGCCCGCGACATGGACGACAGCCGGCAACTTGCGGTGCGGATGCCCAAGCTTTCCAAGCAACCGCTCGATGCGCCCGAGCGACAGGTCGATCAGCTTGGGGTGGAGCGACTTCAGCTCGGCGAGGAGCTGGCTGCTGTCGGCCATGTGCGGCACCTTTGCGCCGGCTGTGGCGCTCGTGATGGATGTCTGAGTGCAGAGCCCGCGGCGGGTTGAGAGAGAGAGAGTCTGTGTGCCGGTTCAACTGCCTGCTGGCCGAACGATCAGTCCAGCGGACTTGGACTGTCGCACGGCAACGACCGCCGATCGATGTCTCTTACGACCGCAGGCGGTATTGGATGCACGGCGCTGAAAATCGTCAGGGGAAAATCGAAGAAAGCTCATCGATGCGGGTCAATCGGTCACGCACCGCCAGTGCCGCCCGGTCCCGGCTTTCCGGCTGGCTGGGACGCGGCAGCCTTCGGCTTCTTCTTGGCCCGCTCCGGATCGAACCGCTGACTGTCCTCGACCGGCTCGACATCGACGGCGCCGACTGATCCGTTCACCCCCTGCGACACTGCGATCGTCTCGCCTCCGAGCGGCACGACCGCCTTGCCGTTGACCGCCGCACCATTGGCGCTGCCGTTGAGACCGGGGCCGTGGGTCGTCTTGGCAACGACTTGCCCGGCTTTGGCGTTGGTGAGCAGACCGCACATCCGCGCCAGCGTCTCGCGCATCTTGTGGCGATGCACGACCATGTCGATCATGCCGTGATCGAGCAGATACTCGGCCCGCTGGAAGCCCTCCGGCAGTTGCTCGCGAATGGTCTGCTGGATGACGCGCGGGCCGGCAAAGCAGATCAGCGCGCCGGGTTCGGCGATGTGCACGTCGCCCAGCATCGCATAAGAGGCCGTGACCCCGCCCGTTGTCGGATCGGTCAACACCACGAGGTAGGGGAGCTTGGCGGTTCGCAGCGCCTGCACCGCGATGGTCGTGCGTGGCATCTGCATCAGCGACATGATGCCCTCCTGCATGCGCGCCCCCCCCGAGGCCGCAAACAGGATGAACGGCGCCTTGACCTCGACGGCCCGCAGCATACCGGCGATGATCGCCTCTCCGGCGGCCATCCCGAGCGAGCCGGCCATGAAGCGGAAATCCTGGGCCGCCGCCACGACCTTGCGGCCCTCGAGTTGGCCTTCGCCGACGAGCACCGCATCCTCGAGTTCGGTATTGGCGCGCGCCTCCTTCAGGCGGTCGGTGTAGCGCTTGCCGTCGCGGAACTTCAACGGATCGGCCGGGACCGCCGGCAGCGCCACTTTTTCGTATTGGCCGTCGTCGAACAGATGCGCCAGCCGCTGCGGCGCGCCCATGCGCTCGTGATGGTCGGAACCGGGAAAGACGAACTGATTGGCCTCAAGGTCCTTGTGGAACACCATCTGGCCGGTGACCGGGCAGGTTCGCCACAGGTTGTCGGGCACCTCGCGCTTCGTCGTGAGAAAGCTGCGGATCTTGGGGCGGACGAGGTTGTTGATCCAGTTCACGCTACGTTGGTCCTCAGGTGACGGGACGCCTGTTCCGCCAGCCGTGGCGGACAAGCCCGATGCGAGTGAACGTCTCGACCGAGCAGGATTTCCATGCCGGCCGGTGCGCGTCACGACCCGGATGCCGTGCGCACGTCAAATCCCACGCTTTTGCCCGCAGCGCATGAGCAAGAGGCGCTCATGCCGCAGGGATGGCCTAATATACACCACTTTTCAAGCGGTCTCACCGGCTCTGCGGCGACACGGCAAACGGCTAGGCCTGTTGGCCCCGTCCTGCAAGCCTCGCAACCGAGCCAAACCTGTTCCAGATCACCGTCCAGGCCGGCTCAGCCGCGCAGCGCCGCAGCCAGTTCCGCGACGAGGTCGAGAACGGCCGGCACGGTACGGGCCGTGGCCTTGCCATTCGGGTCGAGGCTATGGGCGATCGCCTGAACGATGGCCGAGCCGACGACCACGCCATCCGC
>JBGSQO010000482.1:0-2625 GCA_041738055.1 Filomicrobium sp. | reverse complement strand
GCTGGGCGGGCCCATCCTCACCATGAACGACGCCGCGATGCGCGCCGAGGCGATCGCCGAGGCGGACGGGAAAATCCTCGCCGTCGGCTCCCGCGCGGACGTCATGAAGCTCAAGGGGCCGAAGACCCGGGTCATCGACCTCAAGGGCCGCACCCTGATTCCCGGTTTCGTCGACGCCCACGGTCACATGATGATGGGGGGCCTGCAGGCCGTGTCGGCGAATCTCCTGGCTCCGCCGGATGGCAAAGTGCAATCCATCGCATCGTTGAAGGAGACGATGAATGCATGGGCCGAGGCAAACCAGGACGCCGTGGCCAAGACAAACCTGATGATCGGTTTCGGCTACGACAACGCCCAGTTGAAGGAGTTGCGTCACCCCACGCGTGACGATCTCGACTCCATCTCCAGAGACGTCCCGATCATGATCGTCCACCAGTCGGGGCACCTTGGGGTGCTGAACTCGAAGGCGCTCGGACTTGTCGGCTTCTCCGCCGCGACACAGGATCCCGCGGGCGGTGTGATCCGAAGACGGCAGGGAAGCCAGGAACCCGACGGTGTGCTGGAGGAAACCGCCTTCACCGCGGCTGCCTACAAGCTGCTTCCCGCAATCGGGCCAGAAGGGATGAAGACGTTCGCCCGCAAGGGCGCCGAGCTTTGGGCCAGCTTCGGCTACACGACCGCGCAGGAGGGGCGATCGACGCCGTCGTCCGCCCAGATCATGAAGCAGGTTGCCGATGCGGGCGAGTTCGCGATCGACGTCGTCACCTACCCCGACGTCCTGGTCGACCGGGCCTACATCAAGGCGAACGTCAGTCCGTCCTATGTGAACCGCTACCGTGTGGGTGGCGCCAAGCTCACCATCGACGGCTCCCCCCAGGGCTTCACCGCCTGGCGTGACCGCCCTTACTACAAGCCGGTCGGCAACTACCCCGAAGGCTACTCGGGCTACGCCTCGGCGAGTGCTGATCAGGTTCTGGACGGCGTCCGATGGGCCGCCGAGAACGGTATCCAGATCCTCACCCACGCCAACGGCGAACGTGCGTCCGACCTACTGATCGCAGCCCACCGAGCGGCGCAGGCGCTCTTCCCCCAAGCCAGGGAACTGCGCCCCGTCCTCGTCCACGGCCAGTTCCTGCGCGAGGATCAGGTCGACAGCTACAAGGCGCTGGGCGTCATCCCCTCCTTGTTCCCGATGCATACGTTTTACTGGGGAGACTGGCACCTCGATCACACCGTCGGGCCCGTGGCCGGCATGAACATCTCGCCGACCGGATGGGTGGTGAAGCGCGGCATGATCTTCACGTCGCACCATGATGCCCCGGTCGCCTTCCCGAACTCGATGCGCGTCCTCGACGCCACCGTCACCCGCCGCGCCCGCGGCTCGGGGCGCATCGTCGGACCGGATCAGCGCGTCGACGTCATCACGGCGCTCAAGTCCATGACGATCTGGCCCGCCTACCAACACTTTGAGGAAAACCGAAAGGGCAGCCTCGAACCCGGCAAGCTCGCCGATTTCGTCATCCTTTCAAAGGATCCGACAGCCGTCGAACCCACCACCATCGCCGACATCAAGGTCAGCGAGACCATCAAGGAGGGCAAGACCATCTACGTGGTGAGGCCCGGTCAACAGGCCGCGGTTCCCGTCGATGTCGCGCCCTTCCTGGCAGCGTTGACCGGGCACGAAGGCCACGTTTACGAAGGCGGTGCCAGCTGTCTGTCGAACGTCGTCCTTCGCCTGACCGACGCCATGGCGAATGGTTCTGTCGACCGCTGAAGCCCTTGGTCAAAGTTTCGAAAGCTTGTCGACCCGGTCTTGGTGGCGTCCGTCTCGTCCGTACAGAAATCGAAATCGTTGGCGACAAGACTACTCCCGCCAATGCATCGAAGCACAACTGACCACGGGAGTCCGAAATTCGTTGCACTTCCGCTCCGCCAGCATGGCGGTCGAAGCCGGCCTTCTCGTAGAAGCGAAGGGTTGCCTCGTCCTTCCGACCGGTGAGCAGCGTGAACCCGTGGCTTTGGCATGACCACGAGACGGCTAAGGCGTTCTCCAGCACTGCGCACCACATCCCAGCCGGCAATGCGCCAGATCGGTGACGATGTTCTCGATCAGGCCGCGTGTCCTTCGGCCATGCGTCAGGTTCCGAACGACCGTGACCGTGTAAGCAGAAACCAGGGCGGAACCGTCCAACCCACCGAAGTGGCGGCATCGGGGATTCGCCAATGTCTCCAGCCGAATGCCCTCGGCTGCTTCGGGCTCCCATACGGGATCGGCAGGGTCGAGATGCCGGTAGAGCGCGAGGAGCGCCCGGAGATCGGGCCTGCGTAACTCGCGAACGTTCATCCTGCCTTCGGCGCCTGCCGCGTCACTGCCACGAAGTCGCCCTCGAACTGTCCGACGTTCGCTCCTCCGCAGTGCAGCGTGGCCCTTACGGCGATACGTGCACGCCCTCTGCGTTCCAGCATCGCGGTGAACCGGTTCCAGTGCGCGGGGTCCTGCAGCGTCGCCCTGGCGCTGAAGTCCGCCGGGATCGGTGCGTCGTAGTCCATCGTGTTGCGTTGGATCACGAGTCGGCTGGGGAGTCCGGCGGCGCTGAGGCGCGCGTGCAGCAGGGTCCAGGCGGC
>JBGSQO010000435.1:0-2724 GCA_041738055.1 Filomicrobium sp. | reverse complement strand
GCGCGGGCCTGATCGTCGAGCGACGGGCCGTAGGGCACCCCCTCCGGCCCCGCCACCACGCCCGCCAGCCGCGCCAGCATGAAGGTGCGCAGCACCGCGTTGATCCGGGTCAGGTAGCCCGCCCCCATCGCCCGGAAGAAGGCGACCACGTCCTCGTCCAGCCTTATCGTCAGCATCTGCTTCTTCGGCACCGCCGGGCTGGTGGCGATCTCGGCCCATTGCCGCGGGATGCGCAGGGAGTCCGTCAGCCCCCAGCGCAGGTCCGCCTCCAGCCCGCGCATCGTCTCGGCGAGTTCGTGGTAGGCGGCAAGGCGGTCTTTCTCGGATTTCGTCTGTCTGGGCATTTCGGTCTCCGAACGTAGGCCGCCCCAATCATCGCCGAGGCGTGTGAAAAGGCGGTTTCCCGCCCGCGCGGTCTGTAGCTACGCGAAACCTACGGAGTTGTGACGCGGGTGTTATGGAATAACCACGGGGCCTGGCCTAGATAGGGGGCATGAGATACGCACCGCTTTTCGCCCCCGTCCTCGCCGTTCTGATGGCTCTCCCGGCCCAGGCCGAAAAGCTGTCGCTGAACGCAATCTCCAATTATTTCAACGGGATGACCAGTATCGAGGCACCGTTCACCCAGGTGAACTCCGACGGCTCCACCTCCTCCGGCAAGCTCTGGCTGAAGCGCCCGCACCGGATGCGCTTCGAATACGCCCCGCCGGACCATACTTTGGTGCTGGCAGCCGCCGGACAGGTCGCGATTTTCGACGGAAAATCAAACACGTACGCTGAGCAGTACCCGCTGTCGAAGACCCCGCTGAGCCTGATCCTGACGCCCCGCGTGAACCTCGCGCAGGCGAAAATGGTGGTCGCCCATGGTGAGCAAAACGACCTCACCTACGTCACCGCCCAGGACCCGAAACACCCGGAATACGGCCAGATCACGCTCTTTTTCTCAAGCAATCCCATAGAGTTGCGCCAATGGATCGTGACCGATGAAGCCGGCGCCCAGACCACGGTCCAGCTCGGCGAGATGAAAACCGGCGGCAATTACCCGATGAATTTCTTCTCCATCGACGATCTCCTGCGGAAGAGTAACGATCGCTAAAGGGTTTCGGGGTAAACCTCACCCGCCAACGACGTCACGAATCCGTTCTCAATTCAGGACGAGGCAGAAAGACGTCAAAGCTTCCCGCAGGCGATCAACTGGTTCTGATAGGTTCCCGCCCGCTGCCCAACCTCTGCAGCGACGCGCAAAAGCCACGCCTTTTCCTGATGGCTCCCCCGCCGGTAGCCGTTATGGCCTTCGTGATACGCAAGATATTGACTGGCCGCGTCCCATTTCGAAAGCCCGAGCTTCTTCTCCGACTGGTCCATGTACCAGCCCATGAAGTCCGCAGCGTCCTCCATCTTGTTGCGCCGCGCGCCAAAGCGCCGGGTCGCACCGCGATAGTCGTCCCAAGTGCCGTCGAGCGCCTGCGAATATCCATAGGCTGAGCTCTGCCGCCCCATCGGAATGATTCCCAGCGCATATCGGTGCGGTGTGCGCGCATTGCCGATGAACTTGCTTTCCTGATAGATCGTCGCCATCTGGACGTGCACCGGAACACCCCAGCGCCGCTCCGCCCGCAGCATCGCATCGTGATATTTTGGGCGCTCATCAAGGATGGCGCATGCATTCTCCAGGTTGCGCGGAGCGGAGTAGTTGCCGCCACCGCATGATACCAGGAGCAGCAGGATACCCAGCCGCAGACCCTTGCCCATACTGCCTCTCGCTTCTTGTTTTGCGGACACTTTACGGAAATTTGGCGCCAGAGGAAATCACAAACCTGTCTGCCTGGCGATGACCGTTGACACAATCGCAGAGGGAGAAACCGCCCCGGTTTCCCGGCGACTGACGCGCGCTTGTGCCTGTGCGTACGGCTGGAAAGCGCAGACAGACTGTTTCCGTCGCGTCGGACTTGAGCAATGGACAGAAATGAGCTCTGGGATTACTAATGAAAACAGAGACTAAGGCGACCATGCTGAAGACGCGCGCAAAATATCATATCGGACAGGTGGTGCGGCATCGCAAGCACCCGTTTCGCGGCGTCGTGTTCGATGTCGATGCGATCTTCTCAAACACCGACGAATGGTATGCTGCAATTCCGGAGGAAGCCCGCCCCGCGAAGGATCAGCCCTTCTACCACCTCCTTGCCGAGAATGAGGACAGCTACTACGTCGCCTATGTGTCGGAGCAAAATCTCGTGGCCGACTATTCGGGCGAGCCTGTAAGCCATCCCGACGTTCCGGACCTCTTTGGTGATTTCGAGGATGGGCGCTACCCTCTGCACTTCCAGATGAACTGATCGCGCATTGCTGACCTGAGCTTGCGCTCCCTGGACGCGCCAGTGTCGCTGCATGCCTGGTTGCCGGACGCTTCTGGCTAGTTGCTCCAACGCCGGACGGCTCTCCGCCGAGGACGGTCACTGTCGCCAACGGTCCGGCGCCAGACTGCGCGGATCGACGCTTCGTTTTCGAACGTTTGGGGGGAATGAACCTCGACGCCGCGCAATGGGTGGGGGCTGTTGAACGCGGCGCCGAGGGAAGCCTTATGCAGCTACAATTCTGTTATCCGCTCCCATTCAGGCCGAGATGGGGAGTGTTTGCGGCATATTTTGGGCATCGTGGCGCGCGGAGGAGCCTTTGGGGGCGGCTCCGACGCGCGGGGGCGAGAGGGCTGGCGCCGGTTCCGGC
>JBGSQO010000431.1:0-2155 GCA_041738055.1 Filomicrobium sp. | reverse complement strand
CCCTGGCGCTGGCGGCGACACCGCGCGGCAAGCCGGCCCCCGACCCCGACAAGGCCTTCGAGCGGCAGGAAGCCGTACTGCAGTTCATCAGCGGCTACAGCGAGACGCCTGAGCCCGCCAAGCTGCCCGCCGCCGTTCGTGGCATGGTCCGTCATGGGCTGCTGAAGGACCCGGAGAAGGCCGGCGTCTACACGGGTTTCATGGCTGGCGTAATCGGCCAGAGCGACGATCCCAACGCGCTCGTCGCCGCGTTCTTTCCCATGCCGCCGGTCGAGCAGATCGTGCTCGTCAAGGCCATCGCCTTCTCGGGGCTTGCCGACTGGAAGGGTGTGCTCGGCCGCATCGTCGAGCGCATGCCGGCGCGCAAGGTCATCCTGAAGAAGTACCTCTATGGCGACGGCAAGCCGCTGGCCGATCTGGCGGTCGACGATCCGTTCTTCATCGATGCCAACTGGGGCTACTACTTCGCCACCGGCCGGCCCGCCCCGATCGTCCGCATCGTCTCGATCCTGTCGCTCGCCAGCGACGGCAACGAGACCGAAAAGGTCACGCTCGGGGCGATGGCGAAGTTCACGTTCGCCAGCAATGCGGCCCGCGACAAGGTTCTGCTCGACATCGCGAAAGCCGAGATGAACCGCCAGCCGGAAGCCGTCCGCCGCCACCTGCGCGAGGTGATTGCGGCAGCCGAACTCTACGAACTTTCAACGCTGCGCGAGGATGCCTTCAAGCGTATCGAGGAGATCCGGCGCCTCGGCTCGGAAGCCAAGCGCACCTGGACCACCTGGGGCCAGGCGGGCACGACCGTGCTGGCGCTCGGCTGCGTTGCGGCCAGTGCGCTGGGACAGGTGCAGTTCGGCATTCCGTGCGTCGTCGGCGGCGCGCTGTCGACGGCAGCCGTCAATTATCTGGGGCCAGAGCGTTGAGGCGCTATGGTTTGCGCCTTCCGACACTCGTTCCGAGCGCCGGCCGGAAGGCGCGTCCTGCCGAACGGGCGGTCAATGCTTCGGGGGGCTTGGTATCACCCTTTGGGCGTCTCAGAAGTGGCCTGCCTCGTGCTCGTAATCTTGCGAGCCTGCGGACGTGACTCGGGGCCGATGAGGCCCGCCTCCTGCTTGGATTTCAGCTTCGAATAGCTCATCGGCGTCTGGAACAGGATGAAGGTCAGATCGCCGACCTTCTGGCCCCACAGATTGGTGAAGAACTCGCGCGAAACGATCTTGGCTGCGGTGATCCTGTGCCCGCCGTCGATCACCACCCAATTGCCCAGAGCGCCGACCCGGGCGACGATCGGCTCGATGCTGGAGTAACCCTCGTTGCGGATGGCCCGGAGCACGGCCTGTAGGCGCGGGCTGTCGTTCCTCTCGTAGTTCTTGATCGGGACGTGGTCCAGCAGTTCGATCGGCACTTCGACCTCGGCGACGCCGTCGATAAACTCGATGCAGTGCACATCGGAGGGATGCTTCAAGCGGTGCAGCTTCGGCACACGACGGAACGCAATGTCCTCGAATTCCATGGCGAGCCTCCCCGACGGCGACCCCGCTCGACCCGGTGGCCGCATCTACCGGGGGGCGCAATCAATTGCTGGAAAGCAGCGCGGGACTCGTTCAACGACGTCTCGCGCCGGATGCCGCTCGCGCATCAGCCGGGACGGTCAGTCGCCTATACATGAGACGACTGAACAGGACGACAAAATTTGACGGGACCTGGTTGCGAGGCCGCCCAAGACTGGGGAAAACTCGCGATTCGCCACTCTGCACGCGCCAAGTTATCCACAGGGCGTCCGCAGGCCGAACGGCCGTCTTCAGCCTTCGGGGCAGAGCTGGAAGGCCTTGTCGAGGGCAGCACTCGGGCTGTCGAAGTCGGCGACCTTGGTGCCGCCCTTGGCGTAGGCGGCGATATAGGCATCGGCCTCGCGTTGCTCACGGCCGGCATTGACGTCGAGCACGGTGTAGTTGGCCACGCCGTCGGTCATGGCTTTGATGATGATCGCCTTGGCGCCGCCGTAGCTGGCTGTCCAGACTTTGCAGCTGCCGGGTTTGCCGCTCTCGGCGGGCGCGGGCTTCTCGGCGACGCTGGCGCGCTTGGCCTCGCCGCCGGCTAAGGCCACCTGCTGCACGGAATCCCCCCCCGTGGGAGCGGCCGCCTGCGTTCCGGC
>JBGSQO010000379.1:0-2369 GCA_041738055.1 Filomicrobium sp. | reverse complement strand
CGTCCGGTCCATGTCGAGACGCTGGGCGATGGCGCCGACGGTCTGGCCGGGGCGGGCCGCGATGGTCATCAGGACCCCGTACTGCGGGCTGGTCAGGCCGATGGCCGCAAAGTGCCGGTCGTAGGCGCGCGTCGCCTTCCGCGTCGCCATGCGCAGGCGGTAGAGGGTGCAGGGGGGCAGGGCGTCGGGAGGCATGAGACAAGGGGCTCTGCACTGGTGTATTTGCACGAGTGTAGCAGCACGGGTTTGGTTGGGCAATGGAGTAGGGAGTGGGGAGTGGGGAGTAGGCGTCCTCTCAGCTCGGACGCTTGCGCAGCGAAACGCCGCCGGTCTTGGGCTGGTAGCTGGTGACGACCTGCGAGCGGGTGCGGGTGTAGGGCTGGGCCGGGCCGGTGAAGCGCACGCCGGCCTCGTTCGTCGTGCGCCACACGACTTCGCAAGGGACAATCAGCGCGTCGAGTTCGATGATCAGCTCGAACGTATCGGGAAGCGCGATCGAGCCCATGGTCTTCAGCCGGCAGCCGGTCTCGGAGATGTCCCGGACCGTGCACGGAATCGTCGAGTGCCGCAGATTGAAAGCCGCGATGGCTCCCTTCAGGATCCGTCGCCGCTCGGATGTTCGTTCGCTCATGGCCCGCCAACCGTTTTCCGGCTGATCCCTGTCGTCCGGTTCAAGACCGTGACCGGGGAAGTCTAGCGGAACATCGTTCAAGGTTGGTAAGCGGACCGGCCGACGGAACCGACAAGTATCAGACTTGGCTCAGTGATGGATGGGGCTTTCGGGGTAGGCCAGCTGCTCGCGGGCGCGCCACTCGTTGGTGACGTAGTTAATGATGATCGACTTCCTGATGCCCTCGATCTTGCGCGGTTCGAAGCCGTGATAGGTGTTGGTCGAGGGCACGAACACCAGCGCCGCATTGGACGTGAACGGCGAGCGGCCGATATGCTTCTTGTCGTTGTCGTAGATGTCGGTGCCGAGGTTCTCGTGGGTGGGGTCGGTCGACACGTAGAGCAGCATGGTAAACAGCTTGACGCCGAGGTCGGTGTGCGGCTCCAGCCAGAAGCCGTCGGTGTCCTGGGCGTATTCGACGCGCAGATAGCTGCCCTCCAGGCTCGTCCCGAAGAACCGCGCGATATCCCGCGTCAAGGCGTCCGACTGGAAAGCCTCGTTGAAGGCCTTGCAGACCGGGAAGCGATCCATGTTCTCGGCGTCGAAATAGGTGCGCGTGGCGTTGTGCAACTCGCGCTTGCCGGAGATGCCGCCGAGTGCGGGAGCCGGGAACGGCAGGTGGATCACCTCGGCGATGGCGTTCTGCGGCAGGCAGCTCGACAGGAACCAGTGGCGATAGGGGGCTTCGTTGCGCGTGGAGGCGGCCATGCTGGCGCGCATGCTGTCGATAAACGCCTCTGAGGTGAAAGCCATGTCGACGTCCCTGTTCCCCGAGTGGTTGGCCTGGCGTGCCTGTGCGAGAGCGACCCGCGTGGTGCGGCCGTCGTCGGCCGTGATCCTTAACGCCAATGCCGTGTCTTAGGCACATCGTGGACTTGGCCTGTCAAGGGCTCCCGCGTCAATGCCCTGATCAGTTTGTCTGAATGTGGTCGCAGCGCAGCTGAAGTCCTCGCGCACGCCACGAGCGCACCCGGCCAGCGCACCATGAGGCGGATTAGGCACACGCGCCCGCTCTCACGCCGCCCCGATGCGGAATTCGTCTCGCAACTGTCATGCAGGCTGCCTAGCCTTGGCCTGTGGCGGAAGCGAGTCGCACGGCGTCCCGGGTCGACGACAGTCAAGGGAGACGCGCATGGGCAGGCTGAAAGGCGAGGCAAAGGCAGGTCTCGGGGCAGGACGTCCACAGGCGCGCGGGCGCGTCGGCGAGGGCCGTAACGTTGCGGCCGCGCCGGTGGTCTCTCCGAAGGCGGGGACGGTCGTCATCGTCACGGGAGAGGATCACCGCTTCAACGACCTCGTTGTCGCAGCAGCCAAGCGCCGCTTCATGGGCGAGATGGGCCTCGTCTTTCCGCTCAAGGTCGCGACCCGCCTGGTCCAGCCGGAGGCGGATGTCCTGGCGGTCAGCCGGCAGGCCTTCGCCGATATGGTCTCAGACCGCTGCTTTGTGGCGGAATGGTCGGGTGAGGGCCGCCAATACGGGCTACCTGCGGCCTGCAGGGATGCGCTGGAGACGGGGCGAACGGTCGTCGTGGCTGGATCACGCGAAGCCGTGGCGGCGTTTACTCACAAGGGCTTGTCGGTCGCCGTGATCGAGGTTGCGGGCGTGGCTGGACGTCGGCTGGCGCGTCCGCCAGTGGACCGGTCCGGTGACCGCCAGAAGACTGAGTGCATCCTGGCGCGGATCGTCCACGGCGGCAAC
>JBGSQO010000365.1:0-8187 GCA_041738055.1 Filomicrobium sp. | reverse complement strand
GGCCCGGAGGCCGCGGCAGCAGCCGAGGTCTGCTCGCCCGCCTCGTGGGCGTCCTTCAGCAGTTCGATGGCGCGCGCGATCTTGCGATCACGGCCGAAGAACACCGGCGCATAGCGGGCATCGAATGCGGCGAGCCCCCGGAACGGCGAGCCTTTGACCGGGATCGGCCAGACGATGGCGGCCGAGCCTGAGACATTGGCTCTCACCCAATTGCGCAGCAAGTCCTCGATCTGCCGCTCGAGTTCGTCGCTCGTGTCGAACAGATGGAAGGCGCGCAGGATCTCGCCGGCCGGCGTGCGGAACCAGCGCTGGAAAAAGCCCTCGAGGCCCGCCCATTGCCGCTGCGCCTCCGCAAGGCGCTCGGGCTCTCCGATCTCGACCGTCGGCGGGATCATCTTGCGGAACACGTAGACGTCGGGCCGCCCGGGCTCGCCGCGGACCTCGCGTTCGCCACGCTCGAAGATGGACGACAGGATCTCGTAGGCCGAGCCGCTGGGGTAGGGCTCTGGATGCCCGCCGGCCTGATCGGGCGGAATGCGGGCGAAGCTCTCCGGCAGGGCGCTGCCGAGGCGGGCACAGAACAGCCCGAGCACGATATCGCAGGTCCTGGCTTCGGGGATCTTCTCCTGAAAGGCGGCGTGTGCGCTGTAGTATTGCGTCTCCCAGCGGATCAGCTCGAAGCGCACGCGCCCGGCCATCTCGCCGTTGAGCCGCTCGATGACACGCTGCGCCCGCCGACGCTCCGTCATCACGTCGGAGGGAGAGGAGAGAAAGACGCGAACGACACGCATGGCATGCCCTCTCGAGGCAATGGGAACGGGAAACGGCAGACGTGAAATCGGTTCAGTGAGCAGCGGCCGGTCATGGGGACCTGACAACCGGTCTTCGCACCAAACACTTACCAGCTGAGCATATCAATTTGTTTACGATATCGACCCGCTCGGGTCCATGGCCCGACACCGAGACCGAACTGCCCGCACGAGCCGGGCTTGCTGCGCAGGGCTCGCTCTCGTGCAGCGCATCTGACGCTTCGAACCCGCTCGCAGCTCCTGCTCCACCCCAAAGTTGGATGGGTACCTGCACAGGCATCAGATATTGCTAGTTTTCCTTGTGGTTCCGCCATCTGCACTGAACCGAGCTGCAATAGAAAGCATATGTCGGAATCGGATCATTGGTCGATATAAAGGAGGCCAACGTTGCATGCATCGAGTCGCGAGAGGTGGGGGAATAGGCTCGTGTCCAGTTCAGCAGAGACTAGGTCAGAACGATCTCTACCTCCAGACCTATTTCGCGAGAATGTCGTAAACGTTTTGCAGGCACATCACCCGCTTTTCATCGGAGTTTTGTCGCTTTGGCTCCATTTTTACAATGCATACAACGACTTCTGAGTTGCGTTGAAAGAACAGTCTTTCTTCAAACCATAGCCCCGGTATCTTTTCACCCTGAGTTTGCTCTCGGACGACTGCACGCAATTCGTAGCCAGAGCTAAGGACCGATGCCCAGGGTATCTCCTTCAGTTCCTGCGCTGAAGAACTGGAGACAAAGGCGACTGCAGCCAAGCCAATTGAACAATTGATCGGAGCGCTGGTCACCGATCGATCTCGCCGAACACGATATCGAGCGAGCCGATGATGGCGGAGACGTCGGCGAGCATGTGGCCGCGGTTCATGAAATCCATGGCCGAGAGGTGCGAGAACCCTGGCGCGCGGATCTTGCAGCGATAGGGCTTGTTGGAACCGTCGGAGACCAAATAGACGCCGAACTCGCCCTTGGGGGCTTCGACGCAGGCATAGACCTCGCCCGCAGGCACGTGGAAGCCCTCGGTGTAGAGCTTGAAATGGTGGATCAACGCCTCCATCGAGCGCTTCATCTCGCCCCGCTTGGGCGGCACCACCTTCTTGTTTTCCGCGACATGCGGGCCGGCGCCTTCAGGCGAGCGCAGTTTCTCGCAGGCCTGCTTCATGATCTTCACGCTCTCGCGCATCTCGGCCATGCGGATTAGATAGCGGTCGTAGCAGTCGCCGTTCTTGCCGATCGGAATGTCGAAGGCGAACTCCTCATAGCGCTCGTAGGGCTGGGCTTTGCGCAGGTCCCAGGCCGCACCCGAACCGCGCACCATGACGCCCGAAAAGCCCCAGTCGAATCCGTCCGTCAGCGAGATGACGCCGATGTCGACATTGCGCTGCTTGAAGATGCGGTTGTGGGTCAGCAGGCCCTCGATGTCGTCGCACACCTTCAGGAACGGGTCGCACCAGTTGTAAATGTCGTCGATGAGCTTGGCCGGCAGGTCCTGATGCACCCCGCCGATGCGGAAATACTTGGCGTGCATGCGCGAGCCCGATGCCCGCTCATAGAACACCATCAGCTTTTCGCGCTCCTCGAAGCCCCACAGCGGCGGGGTCAGCGCGCCGACGTCCATGGCCTGCGTCGTGACGTTGAGCAGATGCGACAGGATGCGGCCGATCTCGGAATAGAGCACGCGAATGTAGCTCGCTCGCGCTGGGATCTCGAGGCCGAGCAGACGCTCGGCCGCCATGCAGAAGGCGTGCTCCTGGTTCATGGGCGCGACGTAATCGAGCCGGTCGAAGTAGCCGATCGCCTGCAGGTAGGTCTTGTGCTCGATCAGCTTCTCGGTGCCGCGATGCAGGAGACCGACGTGCGGGTCGACTCGCTCCACGACCTCGCCGTCGAGTTCCAAGACGAGGCGCAGCACGCCGTGGGCGGCCGGATGCTGCGGCCCGAAGTTGATGTTGAACTGGCGGATGTCGGTTTCAGCCATTTTCGGTCCCCTGCGGCGGGTCGACGATGCCGCTGTAGATGTCGTTGAGCGAGAGCGTGAGGGACAACCCTTCGATCCCGATGGTTTCGCCGTGTCCAAATCGGGCCGGGTCTCTTGCGAACTGGCCATCGGCGCCCCGCACCCAGGCGAGACAGGTCCGCGTGAACTGGTCCGCGACGATGTAAGCCGCGAGCGTGCCGAGGCTCAAGTATTCTTCCGGCTTTTCGATACGGTCGCGATCACCCGACGACGGCGACAGGATCTCGACGATCAGGACCGGCCGGCGGGCCGCGAGGCTCGATGGGTCCTCGTCGGCCGGTTCCACGACAACGTCGGCATAGCGTGTCGACTTCGGCGTCTCCACGCCGCGACCGGTGACGACCACATAGGCCGAACCGTCCAGCCGAGTGCGGAGAAGGGAGGCAAAGCGCGCCTCGAGCAGCCCATGGCGCAACGTTCCGCCCTGCTGCTGCTGCACTATCCACCCCCGCACCCATTCGTAACGCTCGTAGTCTTCCACCGTTTCGACAAAGCGGTAGAAGCCCTCTCGATCGACCTGCCGGAAGAGTTCAGATCTCGCTGGAACGTTCATGGCGTCTCCAGCGCGGCCACGCCCGCCGCCTGCGCCATCTGGTTGACCTTGGCGCGGAACCCATACCACCGCGCCACCGTGCGCCGATGGGGGTCTTGGCCGATGTCATCGTAGGCCTCGACCGCAACGGGCTGCGGTTGCCGTTGCACTGTCCTGGCCATCACGAGTCTGCCTCCCCTGCGGTCGGGAACGTGAGCCCGGCGAATATCTCCGAGAGCGGCAAGTTCAGACCCAGCGCCGGCACATCCAGAGTAGCGTCCAGACCCGAGATTTCGGCGGGCTCGGCGGGAAACTGCCCATCAGCCGACCGGACCCAGGCGACGACGGCCGGCGCATCCTGGCTTGCGACGATGTAGGCCACGAGCGACGGCAGGCCCATGTACTCGGGCGGCTTGCGTTTGAGATCGCGCGCCGTGCTGGAGGGTGACAGGACTTCGACGATCAGAGCCGGGACGGTCGTCGACAGGCTGTCGGGAGGCGCGCCTATCGGTTCGACCACGATATCGGGGTAGCGGACCGTAACATCGGTATCCACGCCACGATCCTGCTGGACCGTCCAGCGCGACCGATCCAGCTGACCATGGAGGATCAGCAGGAAATTACGTGCGATGTTGCCATGGCTCCACGTTCCGCCCGTCATCTGCTGCACGATGTAGCCCCCTTCGTACTCGAAGCGCTGGTCATCGTGGCGCGTGACGAAGTCGTAGAACGTCGCCTTGTCGACTTTCATGAAGGCGTTCTGGTTCATGGCTGTCGCGTATCGGTTGCGGCCTGATCGGGTAACGGCGCCACGCCCGCCGCGTGCGCCTTCTGATTGACCTTAGCGCGGAACCGGTCCCACGGCACCACCATGCGCTGGTGGGTGCCTTCGCCGATGGTATCGATGCCGTCCTGGGCCTTGACCTTGAAGGTGATGCGCCGCCCATCGATGGCCGTCACCTCGGCCGTCACGGTAATGGTCTGGCCAGGCAGCGTGGCGGCCGAATGCGAGACGTTGATGTGGATGCCGAGGGAGCCCTCGCCATCATCCATGTGCGGACCGAGCACCTTCAACGCCGCCCACTCCATCAGCCCGACGTGGAACCCCGTCGCGAACACCGCCGGCATGACCTGGAACTCGGGCGCCTCGGGGTAGAGCGCGGGCACGGTCTTGGTCTCGGGCACGGTGAACACGTGCTCGAACTTGGCACCGACTTTCAGCGTGTCGCGCATCTTAAAGCCCTTTCGACCCTTGAGCGTTGGTCTCAGCCCTTGCCCGCCGTCCCGGCCTTCTCGTCGCCGGGCAGCACGTAGTTGGGCGCCTCCCACGGGCTCTCGAAGTCGAAGTCGCGGAATTCCTGCACGAGTTTCACGGGCTCGTAGACGACGCGCTTCTTCTCGTCGTCGTAGCGCACCTCGACGTGGCCTGTGAGCGGGAAGTCCTTGCGCAGCGGGTAGCCCTTGAAGCCGTAGTCGGTCAGCAGGCGGCGCAGGTCTGGGTGGCCGGAGAACAGGATGCCATACATATCGTAGGCTTCGCGCTCGAACCAGTTGGCGGCGGAGAACACGTCGACGAGGCTGGCGACCGGGGTTTTTTCGTCAGTCTCGATCTTGACGCGCAGGCGCTGGTTCAATCGCGGCGACAGCAGGTGATAGACGACGTCGAAGCGGTTTTCCCGCGCCGGCCAATCGACACCGCAGATGTCGATCAGCACCTCGAAGCGGCACTTGGAATCGTCGCGCAGGAACTTCATCGCCTGCACGAGATTTTCGCGCGACACGCGGATGGTCAGTTCCCCGAAGGCGCCTTTAGAGCCGAGATAAGCCGTGGCCATCCTCGTCTCGAGATGGGTGAGGAGGTCGCGTTGGGTCTGGTTCATGCTCGTCCTCCAGGGGTGGTGCGGCGTCTCGCCCGGCCGATGGTGGGCATGCTCATGGCCGGCTCCGTGTGAGATCGGAGCAGCCGGCGGTTGCTTCCGCGCCGCCCTCGACGTAGCAGGCCGCGATGTGATCGGGTCCCAGGATGCGTCCCTGCACCGTGCCCTTGCTGCTGGGCGAGACCCAAGCGAACGAGACGTCGTCGGGAAACACGATGCCGAAGAAGTCGACGCGCCCGCCTTCATAGACGAAATGGCCTCGGAAGCGGCGATCGGTCTGCTCGGTGATCTCGACGGTCCGCAGCCGCGTCCTCAGACCGAAGACATTGCCGATCGTGTGGTTCTGCCCGCTCCACGTGCCGATCAGGTTGGGGATCGCCGGCCCCTCGGCCGCACCCGCGCACCCGAGCGCCACGAGCAACCCGGCCAGTACGGCTGCGAGGCTTCGCAAGATCATGGCATCCTCCCCCGTCGGCCTAGCCTTTCGCCCTTCGGACTCAGCGTGCAATCGTCCCTGTCCGCCGGATCTTGCGCTGCAGCAGCAGCACGCCGTAGAGCAGCGCCTCGGCCGTCGGCGGGCAGCCCGGCACGTAAACGTCGACCGGTACGATGCGGTCGCAGCCGCGCACCACCGCATAGCTGTAATGGTAGTAGCCGCCGCCGTTGGCGCACGAGCCCATGGAGATGACGTAGCGCGGCTCCGGCATCTGGTCGTAGACCTTGCGCAGGGCCGGCGCCATCTTGTTGGTCAGCGTGCCGGCCACGATCATCACGTCGGATTGGCGCGGCGACGCACGAGGCGCAAAGCCGAACCGCTCCAGGTCGTAGCGCGGCATGGAGGCCTGCATCATCTCGACGGCGCAGCACGCCAGCCCGAACGTCATCCACATCAGCGAGCCGGTGCGCGCCCAGTTGATGAGGTCGTCGGTCGTCGTCACGAGGAAGCCCTTGTCGGCCAGCTCGTTGTTGATGCCGGTCAAGAACGGGTCGGGCTGTTGCGGGCGAAGCGGAGTGGCCGTCACGCCACCGCCAGCGCCTTCGCGAGCCGTATCGAACGCCAGCGTTCCCGGTGGTACAATCAGCGCCATCAGCTCCACTCCCGAGCGGCTCACCGCCAGCAAGCGCAAGCCTGCCAGCCATGGCAAAGCTGGTAACGCAGCCGGCCGGGCAGCGCAACACCTCCAAGGTCTTGCTGGGTGGGGTACTTGCGCTGACTGGCACTGAAGTCAGGTTGCATCTATGATAGACGCATGGAGACCGTGATCGAGACCGTTCCCATCGAAGAGCTTGGCGAGCGCGTTGCCGAGTTGGTGGACCGCGTCGAGAGCGGCCAGACCGTGGTTGTTACCCGACAGGGCAAGCCGGTGCTCGACTTGGTGCCGCATCGGGCCAGGGCAGGCGTCGACCTCGAAGCCGGGCGGCGATTCCTGGCCGAACGCGGACTGCACAAGCCCGTCAGCGCGATTTCGGATGACTTCGACGATCCGCTCCCGGAGGACTTTCTGGTGAGGCCATTGCCCGACCGGGGCCAGGGTCTTGAATGAAGCTGCTTCTCGACACCCATATCGTGCTTGCGATCATCAACGATGGGCTGGCGGAGTTGCCCGTTGCGCACAGGGCCGTCATCCTCAGTGAACGAAACGAACTCTATTGCAGCACCGCCAGCCTGTGGGAGATCGCAATCAAGTCGCGGCTGGGCAAGCTGAGGCTAGCTTGCGACCTGACCGATCTCGCCGATATCTGCCGCGCGTTCAACCTCAATGTGTTTGCCATCGCGCCTGATCACGTCCTGCACAACGTCTCTCCCGAGCCGCCGACGCGTGACCCTTTCGATCGCTTACTTCTGGCGCAGGCTGCTTGTGAGCAGATGAGGCTTGTCACGCTAGACGGCTCTCTTCGGACACACCCACTGGCCTGGGAGGAGTAGCATCGTCCGTCACGGGCGATTCTGCATGTTCACCGAGTGTGCTCGTCACGCTGCGCATGCCAACCAAAATGGGCAATCGGTCCGCTTTACCGGCTTCTCGGCGACGCCCGGCGGCAGGATCAATCCCATTCGAGGGCTCCCTTTTTCCACTCGTAGATGAAGCCGATGGTGAGGACGGCCAGGAAGATCATCATCGACCAGAAGCCGAACAGCCCGATATCGCGGAAGGCGGCCGCCCACGGGAACAGGAAGGCGATCTCGAGGTCGAAGATGATGAACAGAAGACAGACGAGGTAGAAGCGCACGTCGAACTTCATGCGCGCGTCGTCGAAAGCGGCAAAGCCGCACTCGTAGGCTGAGACCTTTTCCGGGTCGGGGTTCTGGATCGCCACGAAGAACGGCGCGATCAGCAAGGCCCCCGAGATGGCGAGTGCCACGCCCAGAAACACGATGAGCGGCAAGTAGTCGGTCAAAAGCTGGTTCATCGAGGTGTCCCAGTTGCGCCATCGGGCCGGCCTGTGGTCGCCGGAAGCCTGCGGGAAGTCGCCGTCGCAGCGTCGAAACGCTACCGGGATCGTGTTAACTCAGCCGGTGCGCCACCGCAACCGCCCCAAGGCGAAAGTGGGAAGATGCCGGTCGCCAAGCATCCGCTCCCACGCGACGCGCAGGGGAACAACAGACGAGTTTTCGGAAGGTTCACATGTAAAGCCAACCCTGAAGAGGGATGGCGCGAGCGACGGGACTTGAACCCGCGGCCTCCGGCGTGACAGGCCGGCGCTCTAACCAACTGAGCTACGCCCGCATTTCCATTCGGGAGCCCGTCGAGAGGCAGCCCGTGTCACAGAGGCGCTGATCTACGTGTTCGCCGGGCTGAAGTCAAGCGAAAGGACAGCGATTTGCCCTCCTTCTCGCTTAAACGATCTGGCCGCCGTCGTAGCCGCAGGCGATGCGCCCGAGTGCCGCGCGGAACGCATCCGACGTGACCCCGTCGCTAGCTGCAGGATGGCCGCCGCCGCGCGCCAGAAGCTCGGTC
>JBGSQO010000363.1:0-2704 GCA_041738055.1 Filomicrobium sp. | reverse complement strand
CGACCGCGCCCGACCAGAAATGGGGCGTCGATATCTCTTATGTCTGGACCGCCGAAGGCTGGCTTTATCTGGCGATTGTATTGGATTTGTTTTCGCGCAAGATCGTCGGATGGCAAATGAGCGATCGGATGAAAAGAGGCTTGGCAATGGATGCTCTATAGCGCGCGATCGATATCCGGCGACCGCCTCCCGGGTTGATCCATCATTCCGATCGCGGCAGCCAATACTGCTCTGACGACTATCGCAGAATGCTGCGCAATAATGGGTTCATCGCGTCGATGAGCGGGCGTGGAAACTGCTACGACAACGCCATGGTCGAGACCGTTTTCTAGACGATCAAATCCGAGCTGATCTGGCGCACGGCCTTTACGACACGCAACGAGGCCCGTCAGGCCATTGGCCGTTACATCGAAGGGTTCTATAACCCTGGTCGGCGGCACTCGAGCCTCGGCTATGTCAGCCCGGCGGCGTTCGAAGCAACGTTCGCCGCAACGACACGGAAAGAGCGAATCGCTCTCCACTGAATCGGGGGAGGTCCACACGATGTTGGGCGTAGAGTTGCGCTTGGGCATTCGCCAGGTCACGCGCGATCAACTCGTTCTAGATGCCTACCGCTTGCATCGAGAGCGGCTCGTTGTCGGCGAGCGCGCGGCCGAGCTTCCGGTCCGCCAAAAGCAGCAAGTGTTCGGCGAACTCCTTTGCAAGAGCCAGCTCTATAAACCCAGCACCGTTGCCGAGCGTCAGCCGCATGCCCGTTGCCAGATGCGACACCGTCCACACCGGCTGCCAGCGCCGCGCTTCGTGTCGAAGTGCAAAAGGCCCTCCAACGAGACCATTCACCTGCGCCGATCCGGTCGGCGTCACGATTTCAAAGTTGCCCGGTTGCCAGTCGATCGATGTCACGAAAGATGATCCCCCGACCGCGGTCGCTGCGCACGTTGAGCCGTGGCGACACAATTGACGAGATTTACTGCCGCAAGCACGGGGTACTTCTCGGCCTTGCTGCGAATGACAGCAAGGCCGGCGCGCCGAAGGGTGTCGATCACATAGGCCAACAGAACCGGCTCATGTCGGAATGCCGTCATCTGCTCGAGCGACTGCTTCATGGATGCGTCATCCAGACCTTCGGAAAACCCGATCGCTGAAACAAGACGCGCCATCTCACGTTCCTGATCGTCTTCAGAAACCACGTTCAAACGTTGGCCAGACGTCTCGACCGCCAACATGAGTACGATGAGAATGTTCAAGACGACATCCACCGCTTCCATCGGAACTTCAAGCCGCGGCAAGACCACCACCGAGGCCAACAGGTGCGGTTGCTCGATGTAAATCCGAACACAGACAAGTTCCTTCTGCCTAACGGCCATCGACGCCGCGACACCGATAGCCGTTGCTAGATGCGCAGTGCTGATCGGCAGTCTCGCCGGGCGTCGTGAAGTGCCGTGCATGCTCGATCGTTGAGGGCGCTCTGATTGATGTTCCGACGGTGACAGCCGGCCGTGGCTGTGACGGCGAGGGCCGCGCGAAGCGGATCTACTGAAGCCAGCTTGGTTGCGACTGCCCCGGTGCGTCAATCGGGTGCGGATGCACTATCAACTGGAATGTCGGGCCGGCAGGCGCCCGCTTACCAAGGGCAGCAGCCAAAGCACGGTGCCGCCTTCAGCATTGACTTGAGGTTATTGGCACTTCCGCTCTCTCCGCCGGGCAGAACAGCGATCATCTCTGCCGCGACATCGTGACCACGCTCTGATCATCCAGCTCTCAGCCTCGGCTCCTTGCCGCCCCCACTTTGCGCCCACCTCCCGCGTCAACGCTTGCGTCGGGCGCCGCATGGCCCTTTCCGCGCTCCCCTTTTCAGCCCGCCCAAAGCGGTGGGCAATGGTGCCGACTTTGGCCGCGGGGCGGGGCCGCTGCAAGGCCTGAAGGCCTCGGACTCTGGCCCCCCCAAGAACAGGTGGGGCCAGGCCGCCCGGCAAAGCCGGGTTCCGCGGCCCCTCGATCCCCGCGGCGCTTCGTTCGTCACGCCCCCCGCTCATGGGCGGCGTCACGAAAGGAGCCCTACCATGTCGAACCGCAACACCGCGCCGAAGCGCGATCTTCACGCCGAGGTCACCGCCAACCTCATCCGCGCCATCGAAGCCGATCCCGGCAAGCCGCAAATGCCGTGGCGGCGGTCTGGGCGCCCGCTGTGGATACCGGAGAACGCCTCGACACACGCCGCCTACAATGGCATCAACACCGTCAACCTGTGGGTCGCAGCCGAACTGCGCGGCTTCACGTCGCCGCTGTGGGCGAGCTACCGCCAGTGGGGCGAGCTTGGTGCCCAGGTCGTCAAGGGCGCCAAGTCCGAACTCGTCATCTTCTACCGCGAGTATGACGTCGATCCGGCTCCGGACAATGCCAATGACGACGGCAAGCGCCGCGTCGCCAAGGCGTCGCGCGTGTTCAACATCGCCGAGGTCGAGGGCTTCGACGATCCGGGCCGGCCCGAGCGGCTTGGTCCGATCGCCCGCATCGAAACCGCCGACCGTTTCATCGCCGCCTGCAACGCCGATATCCGCCTCGGTGGCGAGCGCGCCTTCTATGCCCCGTCGACCGACCACATCCAGATGCCCGACGAGGCGCTGTTCTGCGGTACCGACACGATGACCCGCGACGAAGGCTACTACGCCGTCCTGCTCCATGAGCTGGTGCATCTTTCAGG
>JBGSQO010000341.1:0-5123 GCA_041738055.1 Filomicrobium sp. | reverse complement strand
CGGCGTCGACATCGGCGCTGCCGTTGCTCCGCCGACCGAAGACCTGGCGGGTGTGACGTTCCGCGGCATCGAGGCGCCGCGCGGTGAGGCCGACGACCTGAAGCGCATCACCGGCGTGACCCCCAAGATCGAGCAGAAGCTCAACGACGCCGGCGTGTTCCATTTCTGGCAGGTCGCCGATCTGGACGCCGACAGCATTGGGATCCTCGATCGCCAGCTGCGTCTCAACGGCCAGATCGCCGCCGACGGCTGGGTCGATCAGGCGCGCCAGATCGTGGCCGCGACGGCCGCCTGACGCACGAGGGGCTTACACCTGCGGTTGAAGGGGTGGCGGATTGCCCCCCTTTGCGCTGATGGAATTGCCTGCGTCATTGCGCCAGTGTCACAAAGTCTTCAAGCTGCGGGGCTAGCTCAAGCTAGGCCCGCCAACCAGAGAGCATGACATGACGATCTCTGCTTCCCAGGTGAAAGAACTGCGCGACAAGACCGGCGCAGGCATGATGGACTGCAAGTCCGCCCTCAACGAGACCAAGGGCGACTTGGAGGCTGCGGTCGACTGGCTGCGCAAGAAGGGCCTGTCGAAGGCCGCCAAGAAGGCTGACCGCGTCGCGGCCGAGGGTCTCGTCGGCGTCATCTCGAATGGCACGCGCGGCGCCGTGGTCGAGGTCAACTCCGAGACCGACTTCGTGGCTCGCAACGAGCAGTTCCAGGGCATGGTCCGCGACATTACGGGTCTTGGTCCGGACGCGAGCGGCGAGATCGAGAAGCTGCTCGCCATGACGTATCCCGGCAAGAAGCTGACGGTCGCCGATCAGGTCAAGGAGATGGTCGCGACCATCGGCGAGAACATGACTGTGCGCCGCACGGGCATGCTGGAGGCCAAGGACGGTGTCGTCTCCGCGTACATGCACAACAAGGTGACGGACGGTCTCGGCAAGATCGGCGTGCTGGTGTCGCTGGAAAGCACCGGCGACAAGAGCAAGCTCGCCGAGTTCGGCCGCCAGCTCGCCATGCACGTTGCCGCAGCCAACCCGCAGGCGCTGACGCCCGAGGAACTGGACCCGGCCCTGATCGAGCGTGAGCGGGCGATCTACACTGAGCAGGCCATCCAGTCCGGCAAGGCGCCCGACATCGCGGCCAAGATGGTCGAGGGCCGCCTGCGCAAGGAGTTCTACCAGCAGGTCGTTCTGCTGCAGCAGACCTTCGTGCTGGATGGCAAGGCAACCGTCGAGCAGGCCGCCAAAACGGCAGAAAAGGCGGTCGGCGCGCCGATCAAGATCACCGGCTTCAAGCGCTTTGCGCTGGGCGACGGCATCGAGAAGAAGGAAGACGACTTCGCTGCCGAAGTGGCCGCTGCCGCCGGCACGAAGTAGTCCGTTCGACCCTCAGGGTCGACAAGGCGTCCGGGCTTGCTGCTCGGGCGCCTTTTTTGTTGGCAGAGGCCCGACGAAGGGTTTCAGCGCGCGGCGCAAGGCTGTAGACCGCTGTCGCACGGGTCGGATCTGTCCGAAAGGAAAACGAAATGAGCGGGCTCACCTATAAGCGGCTTTTGCTGAAACTATCGGGCGAAGCGCTGATGGGCGACACCGGTTACGGCATCGATACCGCCGTCGTCGATCGGCTGGCCCGCGACATCGCCGAAGGGGTCGCCAGCGGCTGCGAGCTATCGGTCGTGGTCGGTGGCGGCAACATTTTTCGGGGCCTGCAGGGTGCGGCCAAGGGCATGGAGCGGGCCACGGCCGACTACATGGGCATGCTGGCGACCGTGATGAACGCCCTTGCCCTGCAGGGGGCGCTGCGGCAGGCCGGATGCGACGCGCGCGTGCTCTCGGCGATCCCGATGCCGACGGTCTGCGAGACCTATGTCCGCCCGAAGGCGCTCAGCCATCTGGCCAAGGGGCGTGTCGTGATCTTTGCCGCCGGCACGGGCAATCCGTTCTTCACGACGGATACGGCTGCCACCTTGCGCGGAATCGAAATGGGCTGCGACGCGGTGGCCAAGGCGACGCAGGTCGACGGGGTTTACTCCGCCGATCCAAAAAAGGACGCGAACGCAACGCGGTACGAGCGGTTGGGCTACTCCGAGGTGCTGGCGCGCGACCTCAAGGTGATGGATGGGGCTGCAATCGCCCTTGCCCGCGACAATCGACTTCCGGTAATTGTGTTCTCCATCGACGAGCCGGGCAACCTCCTGAAGGTGCTGCGCGGGACGGCGCGAATGACCGTGATCGAGGCCGATTGACCGGGTTTCGGGCGGGGAGCGTCGTATCGCAAGCAGGTGCACCCGTCACGCCAAACGCTGGCGCGACGGGTCAGCGTCGTCAGCACGGCTGAACGCCCGGACAAGCCGCTGTCGTCAGCTCGATGGCGCCACAGAAGGCCCATCAGGGGAGATGCCATGACTGGAAAGACATTCGACCAGGCCGAGCTCGAGGGCCGTATGCGGGCTTCGCTCGATGCCTTGAAGCGCGAGTTGGGCGGCCTCAGGACCGGGCGGGCCAGCACCCATCTGCTCGATCCGATCCAGGTGACGGTGTATGGCTCGAAGATGCCGCTCATGCAGGTGGCGACCGTCTCTGTGCCCGAGCCGCGCACCATCTCCGTGCAGGTCTGGGATCGCTCCAACGTCAGCGCGGTGGAAAAGGCGATCCGCGAATCGAACCTCGGGCTCAATCCCGTGATCGACGGCCAACTGCTGCGCCTGCCGATCCCGTCGCTGACCGCCGACCGTCGCAACGAACTGGTCAAGGTCGCCCACAAGTACGCAGAGCAATCCAAGGTGGCGGTCCGCAACGTGCGGCGTGATGGCATGGAGCTTCTCAAGAAGCTCGAGAAGGACGGCCATATGAGCCAGGACGATCACCACAAGAATACAGCCAAGGTGCAGGAACTGACCGACAAGATCATCAAGGAGCTGGATCAGCTGCTGGCGCAGAAGGAAAGCGAGATCCAGACCGTTTAGACACCAATGCGAACAACTGGGCTTGTCGCGCCCGACCGGTTGTGTGTAGTTCCAAGACCTCCACGCTGTCCTGAAGGCGCCTCTCCTTGGCCCACATCACGAATAGTCCCCCCGCCCGCGCGATCGAGGGTCCGGCGCCGCGCCATGTCGCCATCATCATGGATGGTAACGGCCGTTGGGCGCAGGCGCGAGGTCTGCCGCGCTCGATGGGGCACCGTGAGGGGGTGGAGGCCGTCCGCCGCACAGTCCGCGCTGCCATTGATCTGGGTGTGGGCTATCTGACGATCTACAGCTTCTCCTCGGAGAACTGGTCGCGACCGCTCGACGAGATCAGCTATCTGATGGGGCTGATGAAGCGCTTCATCAGGCGCGATCTGGCCGAACTGCATCAGGCGGGCGTGGCCATTCGCGTCATCGGCGGGCGCGAGGGTGTCGACCCGGAGCTGATGACGCTGATCGACGAGGCCGTCGAGTTGACCCGCGCCAACACGGGTTTGACGCTGGTGATCGCATTCAACTACGGCGCGCGCAGCGAAATCGCCAAGGCCGCGCAACGGCTGGCCGCTGAGGCTGCCGCCGGCCGGATCGATCCCTCCGAGATCACCATCGAGACCCTGGGACGGGCGCTCGATACCGCCAGCATTCCCGATCCCGATCTGCTGATCCGGACCAGCGGCGAGCAGCGGTTGTCGAATTTCCTGCTGTGGCAGGCCGCCTACACCGAACTCGTGTTTCTCGACACGCTGTGGCCTGACTTCGACCGCGACGATCTCGAGGAGGCCATTGCCGTGTATCGCTCGCGCGACCGGCGCTACGGCGGGTTGACCCGTCGCTCTTCGGCTTGAGGTGCGCTGTTCGGTGATGCTCCAGGATCCGCGCACGGGCGAGACGGCAGGCCTGATGAGCGCGGGGGACGTGCGCAACCTCAAGAGCCGGATTGTGTCGGGCTCCATTCTCATCTCGCTGGCGCTGGCGGCGACGACGGCCGGCGGTCCGCTGTTTGCGGTCTTTGTCGCCGCCATCGGGCTGGTGATGAGCTGGGAGTGGGGCAAGCTCGTCAGATCTCGGGCGGGGGACGCGTCGTTCCTGGTCCAGGCGAGCGCCATTGGCGCAGCGGTAGGCTTGGCGCAGGCAGGTCATGGCGCTACCGGTCTGCTCGTGGTCGTCTTGGGCGCCGCCACGCTGGTCGGTCTCAATATCGGTCGCGGCGCGCGGCTGTCGGGGGGCGGCGTCCTCTACGTCGGACTTCCCGCCGTGTGTTGCGTGGTTCTGAGGGGCAGCGAAAGCCACGGATTGACCGCGGTTCTGTTCGTGCTTGCGACGGTGTGGGCCGCCGATACCGCCGCGTTCGCAGGTGGGCGGATGGTGGGCGGCCCGCGGCTGTGGCCCAGCATTTCGCCCAACAAAACCTGGGCGGGGCTCGTGTCGGCCCTCGTGGCGAGCGGCCTCGTGGGGTGGGGTGCCGGGTCTTATCTGCACGGCGAAACGTCCGCCTATCTGATCGCCTGTGCGGCTGGGCTCGGCTTGGCGTCGCAGGCCGGCGATCTCGCCGAATCCGCGCTCAAGCGGCTGTTCAAGGTGAAGGACGCCAGCAATCTCATTCCCGGGCACGGCGGCTTTCTCGATCGCATGGACGGGATCGTCGCAGCCGTCCTGGTCGGGGCCGCGCTGGGCTATCTGGTCGATCCGGCCGACCCGGCACGCGGGTTGATGATGGGCGCTGGAGTTTTTTGATTGCGCCTTCCGACAACTCTTTGCTTTGCGCCTTCCGACACTCGTTCCGAGAGCCGGCCGGAAGGCGCGGAGTTTCTTGATTGCGGTTTGGTGTAGGATCAGGTCGCCGACATTTGCAGCCATCCAAGAGGGAGCAGGGGCGTGGGGACCGATAAGACGGCAGCGGCGGGGGGATCGAGGTCGAGCGGGTGGTCCGGATCGCGGCCCATGCGGCTCAGCGTGCTCGGCGCGACGGGCTCGATCGGTACCAGCGCCCTCGATCTTATCGGCCGTGAGCCAGAGCGCTTCGAGGTCGTGGCGCTGACGGCGCAGTCCAACGTGGGCGAACTTGCCCGGCTGGCGCGTTTGCACCGGGCCCAATGTGCCGTGATTGGGGATCCTGCGCTGCTGGAAGCGCTGCGCGAGCAGCTTGCCGGCAGTGGGATCA
>JBGSQO010000324.1:0-2320 GCA_041738055.1 Filomicrobium sp. | reverse complement strand
GGGGCTGCGCGCCCCCGGACCCCGCGCGGGGGATCACCCCGATTGCCTGCTTCTGGGCAACGTGCGTACCCTGAACTCCGGGTGATGGTTCCAAGGGCTAATACCGTCCCGCCGATGTTTCGACACAGCGTCTGTTCGGTCGGCGGGACGGTATCGACTTTTGTTGGCGCCTTCCGACACTCGTTCCGAGAGCCGGCCGGAAGGCGCGGCCTACCGAGAGGTGTGTCATAACTTCTGCGGGTTGGTATAAGCCCTTGGTGGGGGGCGAGGGGGCAAGGCCCCTTCGTCTTCACTTGGCGTCAGTTTCGGTTGTAAATCTCAGCGCATCTGGGCATCCAGCCCCCTGTTCGTGGACCGAGAGCCGCCTGAAGGAGACCCCATGGCCGTCGAGACTCCCCTCTGCGATTTCGGCTGGAAAGCCCCGGCGTTCGCGTTGCCTGGCGTCGATGGGCGCACGCATCGGCTGGCCGACCTCAAGGGGCCGCGCGGCACGCTGGTCATGTTCATCTGCAACCATTGCCCGTATGTGAAGGCCGTGCTCGACCGCATCGTGCGCGACGCCCGCGAACTGGCACCCCTCGGCGTTACGACGGTGGCGATCTCCTCGAACGACGCGATCGCCTATCCGGAGGACAGCTTCGAGGCGATGCAGCACTTGGCCAAGGCGAAGGGCTTCCCGTTCCCCTATCTCTACGATGCCGATCAGTCGGTGGCGCGCGCCTATGGGGCCGTCTGCACGCCGGATTTCTTCGGCTTCGACACGGATCTGGGGCTGCAGTATCGTGGTCGTCTCGATGCCTCGCGCAAGGAGGCCGGTCCCCCCGATCTGCGCCGCGACTTGTTTTTGGCGATGCAACAGGTCGCCGAGACCGGCCACGGCCCCAAGGAGCAGATCGCGTCCGCGGGCTGCTCGATCAAGTGGACGGACGCGCCCTGATCCAGAGGGCGGGACGGGCAATGATGAGTGCGGGTTGCCGCCATGACTGACGACCCCGCCCTGCCGATCACGCCCGAGGAGCGGGACGCGCTGTTCGCGCCGTTGTCCTACGTGCCGCTGGCGCTGTGCGTTTCCGGTGGCCCAGATTCGATGGCGCTGATGCATCTGGTTGCGGAGTGGATGGCAGGCGGGCAGCAGAATGCAGTTGCCAGCCCGAGCGACCTGCCAAAGCCCGCAACCGAACCGTCTAGGTTGCCGATCTGGCTGACGGGGGTGGACAGCGCGACAAAACTGGCAGCCCGAGGCGGTTTGCCGCCCATCGTCGTCCTGACCATCGATCACGGCCTGCGGCCGGAGGCTGCCGACGAGGCCCGCTTTGTCGCTGAGGAGGCGCGGGCGCTCGGTTTGCCGTGCCAGATCCTGACCGTCGACGAGCCCTTGCCGACGACGGGTATCCAGGAATGGGCGCGCGGGCTGCGCCATCGCCTGATTTTGGAGTTGCTTGACGGCGAGCGTCGACGCCTTTCGGAGATCGGCTGGCCCCATGGCTCCATGGAGCGGCGACTCGTCATGGCCCATCATCAGGACGATCAGGCCGAGACGGTTCTGATGCGACTCGCGCGCGGGAGCGGTCTCGAGGGGCTCGCGGGGATTCGTGCGAGCGACGAGATTGCCGTGCCCGCCACATCCCTGCGTCCCCGTGCCCTGCGCGCAGCGGTCGTCCGGCCGCTTCTCGACATGCCGAAGGCGCGGCTGACGGCAACTCTCGCCGCCCGTGGCGCCCGCTTCATCGACGACCCGAGCAACACGGATGATCGCTTTGAGCGGGTCCGGGTGCGCAAGGCCATGACAGAACTGGCCGAACTTGGATTGACGGCGGAAATGATCGCCCTCAGCGCGCGGCGCCTGCGTGAGGCCGATGCCGACCTCGAAGCGATCGGCTGGCCGACAGCGAACGGCGACGATCCCATCCTCGACTGGCGTAGTGGCTTGTGCGCGGACGTCCGCTTGTCGTGGCCCCTCATCAATTCGAACTATCGCTGGCCGCGGGCGCTCTCTCGAATTCTGCGCGCCATGGGGGGAGAGGCGCGCCCCGCAACACTTGCGCAGATCGAGGAACTGGCGCGCCTGACGCGCCACCGGTCGACGAGCGGGGAGACGAAAGGTCTGACGCTCGGCGGTTGCAAGATCGAGTTTCCCGGCGACGGGACGATCATGCGCGTGTTCCGGGAAGGGGCGGGCGAGAACCTGCCGGAGGTGGAAATCCCAGCGCGGTGCGACGTCGATTGGGACGGTGGGCGGTTTCGTATCTCCGGCCACGACGCACCCCGGCCGGCGGTCGTGGGCGCGCTCGGTGCCAAGGGCTGGGCGCGGCTCAAGCGC
>JBGSQO010000139.1:0-1553 GCA_041738055.1 Filomicrobium sp. | reverse complement strand
ATCTGAAGGCCAACCAGAACATGCTGGCCTTGCAGGAGGAGCTCACCTCGACCGAGAACAAGGTCGCCTTCGCCCGGCAGTCGTTCAACGACGCCGTGATGACCTACAACACCGCGCGGGAGTCGTTCCCCACGGTGCTGTTCGCCGGCATGTTCGGCTTTGGTCCGGCCCAGCTCTTTGAGCTCGATTCGCCCAAGGAAAAGGAAGCGCCCCGCGTCTCGTTCTGACCCGTTCCAGGCGACACGAGCATGGACTTCTTCGACCACCAGCAACGCGCCCACAGGCAAACCGGGCTCTTGCTGTTCCTCTACGCTCTGGCCGTTGCCGCCGTGATCGCGTCGGTCTACATCGTCATCGCGCTGATCGCTCAGGCCGGTACGGGTCGCGACCCGTCGGGGCTGGTTCCGACCCGTGTGCCCCTGTGGGATCCCGGTTTGTTTGCTCTGGTGGCCGGCGGTACCGCCGCCCTGGTCGGCGGCGGTACCATGTTCAAGCTGGCTCAGCTCTCAGCGGGCGGACGGGTCGTGGCCGAGCTGCTGGGTGGCAAGCTGGTCTCATCCGAAACGGCCGACCCCGCCGTGGTTCGACTGCTCAATGTCGTCGAAGAAATGGCGATCGCCGCCGGCACGCCCGTCCCTCCCGTCTACCTGCTCGAAGAGACCGGCATCAACGCCTTCGCGGCGGGCTTCTCCCCCAACCATGCCGTGATCGGTGTCACGCGTGGCTGTGTCGAGAACCTCAGCCGCGACCAGCTGCAGGGCGTGATCGCCCATGAATTCAGCCATATCCTCAACGGCGATATGCGGCTCAACATGCGCCTGATCGGCCTGCTCTTCGGCGTGATGCTCATCGGCCTGATCGGCTGGACGATCCTGCGCCTGTCCTTGCGCGGCTCGGTCCGGCTGGGTGCTCGAAGTGGCGGCAAGAAGGGGGGCAATCCGCTGCCCCTCGTTGGCCTGGCCCTCTACATCATCGGATACTCGGGCGTCTTCTGCGCCAGTCTCATCAAGGCCGCCGTCTCGCGCCAGCGTGAGTTCCTGGCCGACGCCTCGGCCGTCCAGTACACCCGCAACCCAGACGGCCTCGCCGGTGCCCTCAAGAAAATCGGCCGCCTGAGCGCAGGCTCCCAGATCCGCAACCCCCAGGCCGCCGAGGCCAGCCACCTCTTCTTCTCCAACGCCATGCCCGCTGGCCTCACCCAGCTCTTCGGCCTGCTCTCCACACATCCGCCCCTGGTGACCCGTATCCAGCGGCTCGACCCGTCCTTCGATGGCGACTTCAACCAGGTCAGCATCGCCGACGCCTCCGACTCGCCCATCGTTCGCCCCGCGCCCCGCGATCGCCTGCGACCGGCCGTCACGCCGCCCTCGCGGCTCGTCGACGTCGAACCCGCAGCGAGTGTCCAGCGCGTGGGTACCGTCCCGGCTGGAGCCTTGCCATTCGCCGCCGACGCCGTCGTCGCGTTCACCCCTCCGATCGAATCCCTCCTCAGTGATCCCTACTCGGTCCGCGCCGTCGTCTTCGCGCTTTTGATCGACGCCGACGCGGACCTC
>JBGSQO010000082.1:0-2364 GCA_041738055.1 Filomicrobium sp. | reverse complement strand
CGCCTGCGGCAAGCACGTCGTCATGGTCAACGTCGAAGCCGATGCGCTGGCCGGTCCCCTGCTCGCCCGCCGAGCCGCCGCTGCCGGCGTCATTTATTCGCTGGCCTGGGGCGATCAGCCGGCCCTGATAGCTGAGCACGTCGACTGGGCGCGCGCCTGCGGCTTCGAGGTCGTCTGTGCCGGCAAGGGCACGCGCTATCTGCCGCGCTATCACGGCCTGACCCCCGATACCGTCTGGGACGTGCTCGCGGAGTACCTGCCCATCGAAGACAAGAGCCACATCAATCCGCAGATGTTTAATTCCTTCCTCGACGGCACCAAGTCGGCCGTGGAGATGACGGCGGTCTGCAACGCCTGCAACCTGATGCCGCAGTCGGACGGCCTGCGCTTTCCCCCCGCCTCCCGCTTCGAGCTGTCGGAGATCCTGAAGCCGGAAAGCTGCGGCGGTCGCATCGAACAGCCGGGCGTCACCGAGGTCGTCTCCTCGCTCCATCGAGACGGCCGCCCGGTGCCGCACCATCTGGCCATGGGGACCTTTGTCGTCGTGACCTCGGACAGCGCCTACTCGCGCCAGTGCTTCCGCGAATACAACTGCCTCGTCGACAGCAGCGGCGACTTTGCCGCACTCTACCGACCGACCCACATGATCGGCCTCGAACTCGGCATTTCCGTCGCCAGCGTCGCCCTGCGCGGCGAGGCGACCGGCTCGGCCCGCGTATTCAACTCGGATGTTGCAGCCGTCGCCAAGCGCGACCTGAAAGCGGGGGCGGTTCTCGACGGCGAGGGCGGCTTCACCGTCTGGGGCCGCCAGACACCGGCCAAGCTCTCGCTCTCGGAAGGCTTCCTGCCGCTGGGGCTGGCCAAAGGCGCGCGCCTGCTCCGCGATATCGAGGAGGGTGTCCGTCTGACCTGGTCCGACGTCGCCCTCGACGAGACCGATCCCGCCGTCCGCGCCCGCCGCGAGATGGAAGTGCTGTTTGCGCCCGTCCCATCCCGAGCCGCAGCATCGGCCTGACGTGCCGGCGGAGGATCGGCAACGCCTCTCCCGCCGTAGTGTCGGTGTCGCAGGCAGATGGTGGAGCAAGGGACCCATGTCGGAAACAGCAAAAGCCAGCGGAGCGTGCAGCCGACCGACAGTGTTCTACGACGGCTCGTGCCCGATGTGCCGCGGCGAGATCGGCCTCTACAGGGGGCTTTCGGGCGCTGAGGCGATCGACTGGGTCGACGTGTCGGCCAACGCCGATCCCGCAGTACCGGTCGCGGGTGGCCTCACCCGTGCGCAGGCCATGTCCCGCTTCCACATGGTCGGTTCGGATGGCCGGTTGCGCAGCGGGGCCGCAGCCTTTGCACGCCTCTGGACAGAGCTTCCGGGTTTGCGTGTGGCTGGCCGCATCGCGAGCCTGCCCGGTATCCGCCACCTCCTGGAACTGGCTTATCGCGCGTTCCTGCCGGTGCGGCCACGGCTCCAGCGGCTGTTCCGATCGCGCTCCGACCAGCTCTGATACCGACCCGCGGCGGACGGCCCCTACGGCACGCGAATGCCGCGCGAGGGCGCCGTCCAAACCTTCAATCCGCAACCTACCATCCGGCCTGCAGGCGAAAGCCGACCTTGCCGTTGCCGGTCTGGGTCACGGAGCTCGACCGGTTCTTGCCGAGCTGAATCAGCGCAAAGGCGTTGTTGTTGCCGGTCTGCGTCAGCGTGCCGGTATTGCCGCTGCCGCGCTGGATGATGCGGCCGACGTTCCCGCTGCCGCTCTGGGCAATGCCGGCGCCGTTGCCGCTTCCGGACTGCTCGACCTTGGCCGAGTTGGGCCGCGCCTTGTCGTAGAGCGCGAGGCCCTTCTCGATGAAGCGGGCGACCTTGCCTTTCGGCGTGACGGTGATGTTGATCGAGCCGGCCTCTGCTGCCGGGCTCATGGCCAGGGTCGCAAGTCCCAGCGTGACGGCGGCGGCCGCGTTGAACAGACCTTTGGTCATGCGGGTTGCTCCTGATGACGGCGTAGTGACGCGCCTTCCGGCCGGCTCCCCGAAGGGGTGTCGGAAGGCGCAATCAAAAGAGTGTCGGAAAGCGCGTTAGAGCGAGCCTCTGATCCGCTCGCTGCACTCGATAGTGCGGCCGCCCGATTGCACCTTCAGCCGCGCGACGTAACTGCCGTCCCCGCCGAGTTCGACGTCGGCGACCTGGTCCCACGCCCCGCTGCCGGTGAACTCACCCGACTGGTCGATGTTGGCCGAGCCGCCGCCACCGGACTTGGCGACCGTGAAAGCGTAGTCGCCGGTGGCCGAGCTTGGCGCGCGGATCAGCGCTTCGAGGGAGACCGCGCCGCCGTGACGGCTCGCCTCGATGCGGCAGGTGACCTCGCC
>JBGSQO010000018.1:0-1651 GCA_041738055.1 Filomicrobium sp. | reverse complement strand
GGTTGCGCCGGGCCTGAGCCGCACCGCCGTCGGCTGCGGGCGCGAGGAACTTTTTGCAACGCAGCGGGCTTCCTTCAACAAAGCGCGGGTGGCGAACGCCTGCTCGAGGTGGAACGGATGGTTGGCTTGCGGAGGTTTCTTCTGACGGTTTGGATCGGCGCCGGGCTCGCTGCGATCGTCGCGGGTCTGATGTGGGATCCCATCGATCCGTCAGCTTCGGACACCTGGCCCGGAGTAATCTTCCCGGCAGCAATGGCCATCTTCACGATGGCAGGGTTGGCTTGGCTCGTCCTGCTGGTGATGACACACCGGTCGCGCTACGAGACCCGTCCACCACCGTGAGCGAGTCCCCGAGCGAGAACAACAATGCGGGGAGCGCGCTTGCGCTCCCCGCATTGCATTGGGTTCATCGCGTGGGGCGTTATGCGCCCCGGTCAGATGGTCTGCTTGGTCTTGGCCCAGTCGGCCACGAACATCTCGATACCCTTGTCGGTGAGAGGATGCTTGACCAGCGCCTTCAGTATCGCCGGCGGGATGGTCGCCACATCGGCGCCGATCATCGCCGCGTCGCGCACGTGATTGACGGTGCGGATCGAGGCGGCGAGGATGTCCGTCGAGAGATCGGAATAGTTGTCGTAGATCTGCCGGATCTCGCGGATCAGCTGCATGCCATCGAGGCCGATGTCGTCCAATCGGCCGATGAAAGGCGAGACGAATGTGGCGCCGGCCTTGGCTGCGAGTAGCGCCTGCGTTGCCGAGAAGCATAGCGTCACGTTGACCAGCGTGCCCTCGCTCGTCAGGGTGCGGCACGCCTTGAGGCCGTCCCACGTCAGCGGCACCTTTACCGTCACGTTCTTGGCGATCTTGGCGAGCACCCGGCCCTCGCGGATCATGCTCTCCGCATCGAGCGCCGCGACTTCGGCCGAAACGGGGCCGGGAACGACGGCACAGATCTCGGCGATGGTTTCCTTGAAGTTCCGGCCCGTCTTGGCGATCAGGGTCGGGTTGGTGGTGACGCCGTCGAGCAGGCCGGTGGCCGCCAGCTCGCGGATCTCGCCCACATCGGCCGTGTCGACAAAGAACTTCATGAAATCGGCTCCCCTGCCCCGCGCTCGCCCAATCGCCGCGCCTAGGCTATCTGATCGATTCGAATGAGATGCTTCTAATCCGGCGGCGGGGCCCTTGGATAGTCTTCTGGACCGATTGGATCACGAGGAGGGCGCGGGAAGGCACGCGGCGCCGGCGCTGGTGCCCGTGCTCCTGCCGGTGGCGCTCGACCAGACCTATGACTACCTGCCGCTGGCCGGCACCGCAGGGGCCGCCGATGGGGCGCATGTGCAACCCGGCAGCTTCGTGCTGGTACCATTCGGCCCGCAGACGCGGATCGGGGTGGTCTGGGAGCGGAGCCTCGGCAATGACGGCGGCAAGCCGGTCAACCCGAAGAAGCTCAAGGCCATCGACAGCGTGCTGGACGTGCCGCCGATCCCGGCCATCGGACTCAAGTTCGCCGAATGGATTGCCCGGTACACGCTGACGCCGCTCGGCATGGTCGTGCGCATGATGATGAGCGCGCAGTCGGTGTTCGAGCCGGAGAAGCCGCGGTTCGGGGTTCGCTACGTGCCCGATGCGGCCGACCCGCCGCGCCTCTCGC
>JBGSQO010000003.1:0-4687 GCA_041738055.1 Filomicrobium sp. | reverse complement strand
CCGGCAATCCTGCTCCTGCTGGGCGCCATCGTTACCCTCGCGTGGCCCGCGTCCGGCTTGCTGCCGGCCGGCCAGCAGAGCGCGCCACAACCGATCCCGCTGCGGACGTTTCTTGCCGCCGCGCTGGTGCCGGCGTTGCTCACACCGCTGTTGCTGGCGCCTTTCGATACGCGCTTCCTGCCGGTTCTTGTTGCCGATTATGTGGCCCTGCATCTGTTCGTATTCGCGCTGATCGCGCTGGCCATCCTCTGGCGCTCAGGCATCAGCCTAGGCCGGCCTGCGGTCATCTCCGACTTGGCATTTGCCGGCGTCGGCTCTGGCGCAGCGCTGGCTGCTTTCGGCATCATCGTCTTTGGCGGAGCCCTCGATCGCTACGTGGCGTCATTCATGCCGACCGCGGACCGCGTCGCGATCATCGGCTTATTAGCAGTCGGCGCGGTTCCTTTCATGCTGGCCGACAGCCTGCTGACGGGCACTGGGCGCGCTCCGCTCTGGCGCACGATTCTCGCACGCTCTGCGTTCCTCGCTTCGCTGGTCCTTGCCGTCATGCTGGACCTCGAACGGCTGTTTTTTCTGCTGATCATCTTGCCGGTCATCGTCTTATTCTATGCCGTGTTCGGCACGATGGGCGGTTGGGTCGGCCGGCGCACCGGCGCACCGCTGGCGGCTGGATTGGGCATGGGCTTGACCCTGGCCTGGGCGCTCGGAGTGACGTTCCCCCTGTTCGGTCAGGACTGAGTCTCGCCCTGGCTGGATGGGTGATAAATGAACCGGATCGCCCCTTTCCCCAGCGCCTTGCGGCTGACATCTCCCCGGGTGAACTGGGTAAGCGCACTGTTTGAGCGTCTTCGACGCCTCGGCAGGGTGTCCATCCCAAGTCGTCGGCGGCTTAGACTTGAAACACCAGCGCGAGGCGGAGGAAGCTGCCATTGGCCGTGTTGTTGAGACATTAGGCTGATCATCGCAATGGCGTATCCGCTATGCCTTAGGTTGCGCTCCAATGTGCACTTGTGTTGGACGGCAACGGGTCGATACGTCAAACAGAGGCGCGGTTTAGCCGACGCTTGCAGATCTGTCATGCAGCCAGATATCACAAGATCAATTCTGGCACCCTGACAGTGAGAGTTCATGTGCGATGCAGTGGCTTGGCAGAGGCGGTCGGGCCAGATCTCTTCCTAGCAAGCAAGCGGTGTCTTCTCAGCTAGCGGATTGCCGATGACACGAGAGACGGAGTTGCCGCAAGCAGGCCGGCTCATCGGGAGGCCTGATCTCACGCAGGCGGCGGCGTTCGAAACCGCTCAGCAAGGGGCCGATGGCCCGGCCGCGGTCGTGGCACTGCCGGAGGACAGTCTTGCCGATGTGGGACGAGCCCTCACGCGGCTGACCAAGGTCGTCCTTGCCCTCTATCCGGCCTGGCTTCCCGAGGCGAAAGGCATCACGGGACCGGCCGGTGCAGGCCAGGCTGCGGTCGTCGAGATCGCCCGCGCGATGGCCCGGCGCAGCCCTCTGTACGGTCCTGTCCTCGAAGCCCTCGCGGTCGCGGCCCTGCGCGGGGAGAAGACTGCGCGCCTGCCCGGCGTCGCTCAAGAAACGATCGCGCGGGTATTGGGCAAGCTCATCCGGTCGGCGTATGGGCGGCCTCAGCTGATCCTGGTGCTGGTGGCCCCTGGTCAGACCGACACGACCATGCGCGCGGCCGAGCACACGGCCCTGTGGCTCGCCCAACATCTGCCTGCCAATGTCTGGCTCTGCGGCCCATCCGTTGCACTGATGCCGCACGTCTCGATCCAGGAAAGCCCTGTGCGGGCATTGGAAAAAGCCCCGGAAGAACAAGAGACGGACGAACCGGAGCCGCTGCCATGGGCGAGCCCTTTGACGGGCCGCCCCAACCCCTGCAGCGTGATCGAGCAGCGTCTGGAAGCCTACCTTGCAGCCCAATCCTGGAGTGAGGGGCGCACCTGGAACACCAGTTGGCATGGGGGCGCGACGGAAAACCCGATCCTGATCGATATCATGTGGGAGGACGAGCAACTCGTCGTTGAAATCGACGGACCGGAGCACCGCGCGCCTCTGAAGTTCGCCACCGACCGTCGGCGCGACCGGCTGTTGCAGCTTGCAGGCTTTGCCGTGTTGCGGTTCACCAACAGCGAAGTAGAGGCTGACATGGCTCTCGTCGCTTCCCAGATCGAGCGATTCCTGACACAGAGGCGAGCGGTGCCCAAACCATGAAGAGGAGGGGTCCATGGCCTATACGACCGTCGAGCGCAGCGCGCTCTACATGCTGTTGGTGTTGAAGCGTCCTGTTGCGAATGCGGAGTTGGAGAAAGTTCACAAGGTGACCCTTGGAGCGGAGTCCAGAAAAAAACTTCTGGCCGACGGTTTGATCCTAGTGGAGAAAAAGGGCAACAAGGGCAATTTTTTGGAGTTGACCGAAAAAGGTCGCGAGTGGGCGAGCGCTGACATCGCCACCGAGCCGCAAAAAGGATTGAAGGCATTCAGCGCCGTTGTCGTCTACGGACTGCTCAACGCGGTCGGCGCGGGTCTTGCCCGTCGCGGCCTATCGCTCGCCGACCTGATCGACGGGGCCGAGGACAAACCGGCTCCACAACCGGTTACGGGGGCGCCGATACCCGATCAGATCCGGGCCGCCTATCGTCGCCTCGCCAAGCGCCCGCGCGAATGGGTCTTCCTCAGCGATCTGCGTCCCATGATCTCTGGCGCCAGCCGCGCCGAAGTCGATAGCGCACTGAAGGCGCTGTATTCGGATAAGGCCATCCAATTCACGTCGGAAGCCGATCAGAAGTCATTGACCGCCGAGCAGCGATCCTCGGCGATCCGACTCGGTATTGCGGATATGCATCTCATCTCCATGGAGTAGCTCGTGATTGTCCCTCTCGACGCATTGAAGGCCATTGCATTACGGTCCTACGCAGTACCAGACGATGTCTGGCGACACGATCGAATTCACGTCGAGGGCCTGCACGAGGAAGCGCACGAAGAAATCGCCCATCTTTATGGACAGCTGAAGTCCGGTCACGCCGTTGGAAATGTTGTTATCGAAGGTCGGCAGGGGGTCGGCAAGACGCACTTCTTTGGCCGGCTACGCACCAAAGTCATGTCGGCCGGCGACCTGTTTGTGCTGATCCAATTGGCAAGTGCTCGGCAATTCTGGTCGAGCGTAGTCGATCACTACTTGAGCGCGTTTTCACGAAAGCATGTGACTGGGCAGACCCAGCTCGGATCCTGGTCTGCGGCAGTCTTCGCAGCTGCGGGGCTATGCGAAGCTAAATGCAATCGCGCGGCCCGCCAGCTCATGTTTGCCGATGAAATCGCAGCCTTGCGGCCACTGCTTCGCGAGCATATCGGCAGGACGCCAGAGGGGCGGCGCGCCCTCGATGTCCTGGTTGCCGTTCTCCTGCAAGCCACCGAGAACGATGATCTGCAGGCGCGCGATATCGGCACGAGCTTTCTGCAGGGTGTCGATCTCGACCCGGAAAGCCAGCGGCGGTTCGGGTTCGCCACGCCCTCGCTCTCGCCCCGAAGTGTGATTGCGGCGATCGATCTTCTTACTGCGCGAGCCGGCCGGGTTGCTGTGGTGTGTGTAGACCAACTCGATGGCCTTGTTGCGGTCACCTCGCGCGAGTCCACAGAGGACAGCCCCGAGATCCTTCTCCTCAATCACGTTGCGAACGGGTTGATGGACCTGGCGGAGGACTGCCCAAATAGTCTTATCGCGCTCTCCTGTTTTGCTGCCACGTGGAAGCTCATCACGACGAAAGCAGTCGATTCTGCTGGAGCGCGTTTCCCTGTTCTGCTGAGGTTTCACAACGTCCCCTCAGCCAGCGTCGGGCAGGCCCTCATTGCGGCCTATTTTCAGTCGAGCTATCAGCGTCTGGGCTTTGTACCGCCTTATCCAACTTGGCCTATTCGACCAGAAGCGTTTGCCGAGGCTCACTTCTATTCGCCGCGCGAGTTGATCAGTATAGCCGAGGCCCACGTCCGAGAGTGTCGACGCAAAGGTTCCATTTTAGAACTTTCCGCATTTATCAGCACGGAGTCCGGTAGCACCCCGCCTATTCCGGCAACTGCAGAGCTGCCACCCCCGCCCGACGCAGAACTCGAGACATTCGACCAAGCCTTTGCCGCCGCACTGAAATCTGCTGCGGTCGATCTCGCGCTTGATGAAAAGAGCGTCGATACAGCCCTGCCGCCGTTTCTGCACGCGGGCCTTTCGGCCTGGATCGCGGAGAACGGTTTCGGTGATAGCCATCGGCTCGACGGCCTGCCGGATCGCAACCCGACCTTGCACGCAAGGCTGCGGCAGCTGCTGGTGGCCAGTACCGAGGACGAGGCGCACTGGTCGTTCCGGGCGGTGCTGGCCGCTAATGCCCGCGCCGCACTCAATCAGCTACGCCGCGCCATCAACGAATCCGGGCTTGGGCTGTCACCGGCCAAGCGCCACCTCGTCATTCTGCGCAACGAGGCGTGGTCGACGGGTCCCGAGACGCGCAAAACGCTCGCCGAATTCGAGAGCTTCGGCGGTAAGGTCTTAGCGCTGGAGACGGCCGACCTCGCCCATTTCGCGGCCCTTGCCGCGATGAAGAAGGCGCACGGCGACGCCCTGACGCCCTGGCTCCGGGCTCGAAGGCCGGCAAGCGGTACGCGGCTGCTGGGATCCGTCCTGACC
>JBGSQO010000714.1:0-3033 GCA_041738055.1 Filomicrobium sp. | reverse complement strand
GCAGCACCTGCGGCCGCAGCACCCTCGGCCGGCTCTTCGTCCTTCACGCGGCCGGCGACCGTCGCGATCGTAAAGTCGCGGTTGGTGATGGTGAGAGACGCGCCCTCGGGCATCGGAATCGAAGAGGCGTGGATCGACTGGCCGATCATGACGCCATCGAGATCGATGGTGAAGGTCTGCGGGATCTTGTCATAGGGGCACCACACCTCGACTTCGTGGCGCACGATGTTCAAGACGCCGCCGCGCTTCAGGCCGGGCGACAGCAAGTCGTTGATGAACTTCACCGGCACGAACACGCGGATGAGGCCATCCGAGCCGATGCGCAGGAAGTCGACGTGGAGGGGCGTATCACGGACGGGATCGAGCTGCACGTCGCGGGCGATGACGAGGCGCTCGCCGTTCTCGATCTTGAGGCGGAACACCGTCGAGGTGAAATGCCCCTTGAGGTACTGCTTCCAGACGTCGTTGTAGTCGAGCGAGATGGCTTCAGGCTCTTTGTTGTCACCATAGATGACGGCGGGCACGCGGCCCTCGCGGCGGACATAGCGTGCGGCCCCCTTGCCGACACGCGGACGCGCCGCAGCCTGAAGCTCGATGGTCTGAGCTGACATTCGGTTTCTCCAATGCGAAAAGGCCCCGCGCGGGGGCCGTGCCTGCCCGTCCGGCCTCCAAGGGTGCCGGCGGGTGCTCACGTTTCAGGTGAGAGACGGGCTTTATAGCGATGGGGCGAGGGCTTGGCAACGGGCGGATGCGGGGCGGCCCACCGCGTTGCCTGCATTGCCTGAGCACGCTCGCCCGTGCCATAAGACGGCATGACCGAGCTGTCCCCGGCTCTGCAACAGGCCATCGTTGCGGCGCTCAAAAGCAATCCTGACGTCTCTCCCGAGACGTTCATTCACGACCTCGCCAGCGAGTTGGTGAACGATGAGGCGCGCGCCGCGATCAGAGAGGCCTTCTTGTCCGTGAGCCTTCAACTCGCCGACATGGACGGCGGCGAGCATTCGATCGACGCGGCCAGATTGGCGATGACCGAGGCCATAAACCGCGCCGGGCGCGATCGCCAGCCCTGATGGTGCGCGTTCTTTTCCGCAGCCGCGCCATGCGTGATCTCGAAGACATTGCTTACTTCATCGCCCGAAACAACCCGGAGCGAGCTTTCACCTTCCGCGACGAACTCATTGCCAAAGCCGAACTGCTGGCCGACTTTCCCGATCAGGGCACTCCTGTCGAGCACCTTGGCGCTGGTATCCGACGTCTCACGCACGGAAGCTACCTGATCTTCTATCGCCATCGGCCGGAGACCCAGCGGGTTTACATTCTCCGAGTCGTCGAAGGCCATCGCGATGTCGGCAGGCTCCGCCTGGATTGAAATCAACGAAAGGCGATCTGCAGACGGCTCGTAGGCGATCGCGGGTCTCGGGTGGCTTTGCCGTTCCCCTCAACCTTCCAGCACAGGGGCCGAGTAGAACAGGCTCGACACGCTCTCCTCGCGCGAGGTGCGCAGGATGGCTTCGCCGAGCAGCGGCGCAATCGACAGGATGCGGATGTTGCTGGCTGCCTTGATCGCTTCTGTCGGCAGGATCGAGTCGGTGATGACGAGCGACGTCAACGACGACTTCTTGATACGGCTCACCGCGCCGCCCGACAGGACTCCGTGGGTGATGTAGGCCATCACCTCGATCGCGCCGTTCTTCTTCAACGCGTCGGCCGCATTGCACAGTGTGCCGCCCGAGTCGACGATGTCGTCGATCAGGATGCAGCGCTTGCCGGAGACGTCGCCGATCACGTTCATGACCTCGGACTCGCCGGCCCGCTCGCGCCGCTTGTCGCAGATGGCGATCGGCACATTGATGCGCTTGGCGAGCGCCCGGGCGCGCACCACGCCGCCGACGTCGGGCGAGACCACGACGAGGTTGGTCAGGTCGTAGCGCTTGATGATGTCCTCGACCATCACCGGGGCGGCGAATAGGTTGTCGGTCGGGATGTCGAAGAAGCCCTGGATCTGGCCCGCGTGCAGGTCGAGCGTCAGGACACGGTCGGCGCCCGCGCGCTCGATCAGATTGGCGACGAGACGGGCCGAGATCGGCGTGCGAGGTCCGGGCTTCCGGTCCTGGCGGGCATAGCCGTAGTAGGGAATGACCGCCGTGATTCGCCGCGCCGACGCCCGCCGCAGCGTGTCGATCAGGATCAGCAGTTCCATCAGGTTGTCGTTGGCGGGAAACGACGTTGACTGCAACACGAAGCAGTCCTGGCCGCGCACGTTCTCCTGGATCTCGACGAAGATCTCCAGGTCGGCGAAGCGCTGCACCTTGGCCTTGGCGACCGGCACCTTGAGATACTCGGAGATGCCCTCCGACAGGACTTTGTTGGAGTTGCCGGAGACGAGCTTCAGGGGAGGCTGGCTGGCATCATCCCGCGCGCGGGCATCGAAGGACATGGCACCCCTCCACGACAGTTCAGTGACAGGCTCAGTATCAGCGCGTGGCATACCTTGTAAACATCGCCCCGCAACACGTCGTCAAATAAGTGTGTTTCCGTGGAGACCGCGGCGAGGATCGTCAGCTCTTGACGGCGGGCGAAACGGCAAAGACCCGGCTAGACACGCCGGGCCTTCGCAGTCGTCTCGGAGCGCCGGACCCTGAGCAGTTGCCCGTCCGGCCCCCGACATCAGTTGGTCGAGGTCTTCGCCGGAGCGGCAGCGGCGGTCGTAGCCGTCGCATTCGGGATCAGCTTGATGATGCCTTGGGCGGCAGCGGCGGCGGCAGCATCTGCCGTCTTGCCCCAGGCGCCGTTGAGCGAGCCCTCGGGGATCTCGTTCTTCTGCGACACCGTGCCCAGGTTCTTGCCCTGCGGATCCTTCACGTCCCAGTCGATCTGGATCGGCTGCTTGCCGTTGGCGCCAGCTCCGACCTTGACGCGGCCGTTGATGCGGTAGCTCTGCGGCGTGCCGGTGGAGGCCAGCTGCAGGCCGCCCCGGGTCAACTCCTTCTGCAGCGCACCGGCCAGCGAGACGCTGCCGTCGCCCGGAGCGCC
>JBGSQO010000671.1:0-8340 GCA_041738055.1 Filomicrobium sp. | reverse complement strand
CGAGGAGCGCGAGGCCCTGGCTCAGCGCGCCAAGGCCGAGGGCAGCAACGACCGCGTCGAGGCCTGGGACTGGCGGCATCTGGCGGAGAAGGAGCGCAAGTCCCGCTTCGACATCGACGAAGCCGAGCTGCGCCCCTACCTCAGCCTCGACAACATGATTGCGGCTGCCTTCGATACGGCCGGCCGCCTGTTCGGCCTCACCTTCGCCGAGTTGGAGAACATCCCGCGCTATCATCCCGACGTGCGCGTCTTCGAGGTCAAGGACTCTGCCGACGCCCACGTCGCGATCTTCATGGGCGATTATTTCGCCCGCGCCGGCAAGCGCTCCGGCGCCTGGATGTCGAGCTACCGCACGGCCCACAAGCTGTCACGCGGCGGTGTCCGGCCAATCATCGTCAACGTCATGAGCTTTGCCAAGGGCAGCGACGGCACCCCACCGCTTCTGTCCTTCGACGACGCCCGCACCCTGTTCCATGAGTTCGGCCACGCCCTCCACGGCATGCTGTCTGAGACGACTTATCCGTCGATCGCCGGCACCTCGGTCGCCCGCGATTTCGTCGAGCTGCCCTCCCAGCTCTATGAGCATTGGCTGTCCGAGCCGGCCGTCCTTCAGCGCTTCGCCCTCCACCACAAGACCGGCAAGCCGATGCCGAAGACGTTGATCGAGCGGCTGAAAAAGGCGGCCCGCTTCAACCAGGGCTTTGCCACGGTCGAGTTCACGTCGTGCGCTCTGCTCGACATGGAGTTGCACGCCCGCAAAGCCGACGCCGTGGGAGACTTCGATGCGGCAGCCTTCGAGACGGCGGAACTGGCCAAGCTCGGCATGCCGCGCGAGATCGTCATGCGCCACCGCTTGCCCCATTTCCTGCACATCATGGGCGGCTACGCGGCCGGCTACTACAGCTACCTGTGGTCCGAAGTGATGGACACCGACGCCTTCGAGGCCTTCAAGGAAACAGGCGACATCTACAATCCCGAGGTAGCAGGCCGCCTGAAGGAGTTCATCTACTCGGCCGGCAACAGCCGCGACCCGGAAGCCGCCTGGCTCGCCTTCCGCGGCCGCCCGCCGTCCGTCGACGGCCTCCTGAAACGGCGCGGGTTATAAGGCGGGGGCTGGCCAAGTGAAGTGCCGGGGCTCACGCCGCCCCGGACCCCGCGCAGGCAAAGCCTGGGTGCCTTTGGTGATGCGTCGGGTGCTGCCCGATCTAGATGTGACAAAAAACTGGATGGTCTGGAAGGCTGCGCCTTCCAGCGGGGCCTGGGGCTGGCCCCAGTTCGCAAAGCGAAGCTGTCTGGGCAATCAAGTCAGCCGCAGTCACATCGCGATCACGAACCGATCTGACGCGCCGACATTCCGGTCAACGCCCGGCACGTGGCGAACCTCCGCGACGGGCGAAACCAGCGCGCCATAGAGCCGCTCGAACACGGCCCGATGCCATGGACAGCCTGGCGTCGCGATTGGATTGTCGGCAATCGTGATCTCGATCCTCGGCCACACCCGATAGGACAGCCGCCCCGACCCCGCGAAAGTCCAGGCGTTCTGCGCGATGGCCCGTGTCAGCAGCGGCCCGGACACGAGCGCAGGCAGCGACTGCAAGATGTGCTGGGCGGTCTTCGGAATGCGGTTGTCGAGCACATACTGCCCAGTGAGCCGCCCCGCCTCGGCGAGCACGGAGGCGACGAGATGCGGCTCGAACTCTCTCGAGATCGCATCGAACAGCGCCCGCACCTCGGCCTCCTCGACCATGTGGTCGGGCGCGTGCTCAAGTAGACCGCCAAGTCCCGCAGCCTCGAAAATCGTCATTGTCCTATCGGCGCCGACGAACGTCCGCAGCGCCACGGCCGTCTGGATGATGGCATTCGGGCCGATCCGCCCGGTTGGGCCTTTCGGCGGCTCTCCCGTGTCGAGTGGCATCGTGCGCCCTCCCGCTCAACGGTCGGCGGGCGCGGCTGCAACTCCACTCTCTTCGGCCATCTGCTGGCTGCCACCGCCGCAGGCCAGAACCGCCTCGCCGTTGTGCGTGATGACCGGACCGTGGCTGCGACTGGCCGCCTCGCCCTCGCGCCGAGCACGCGCCTGTGAGGCCCTGTCGGCAGAAGCCTGCCAATCGTCCATCTGCGCCTGTGCGATGGTCCGCGTCTCGTCGAAATGGAAATCGACGCCCTTTTTGGATTGCGGCCCCCAGTAGTTGTGTTTGCCGAGATCGTAGAACTTCCGCTCGAAACCAGCTTTGAGGAACGCTTTGAGGCAGCCGAGCAGGTAGCGCCGCCGGAACCCCGTGCCGCGCCAGGGATAGTTGAACAGCGCCTTGCGCATGTAGAATCGCCGGTAGTTGGACATCACGCGGTCGAGCAGCGTGGCCCGGTCCATCGCGTCCGGCTTCATGATGGGCGTCACGAAATTGTACTTGGAGAAGTCGAACACCTCGACCTTGTCGCCAAGCTCCTGGAACAGCGGCGTGAACGGCCAGGGCGTGTACATGGCCCAGTTGGCGAGATCCGGGTCCCAATCCCGCGCCATCTGGTAGGTCTCCTCCAGCGTCTCCGGCGTCTCGTTATCGAGACCGACGATGAACTGCGCCTCCGTAAAGATGTCGGCCTCGCGCAGAAGCTGGATCGCGCGCTTGTTCTGCTCGACCTTGGTCTCCTTGTTGAACCGATCGAGCTTCAATTGGGCCGCCGCCTCCGTGCCCAGCGAGACATGCACGAGCCCCGCCTTGCGATAGAGCGGCAGGTATTCGATATCGCGGATGATATCGGTGACGCGGGTATTGATGCCCCATTTGACTTTGTCGGGCAGCCCGCGCGCGATCAGCTCCTCGCAGAACTGGATGAACTTCTTGCGGTTGATCGTCGGTTCCTCGTCGGCGAGGATGAAAAACCCGACCTTGTGATCCCTGACGAGCTTTTCGATCTCGTCGACGACCTTTTTCGGATCGCGGATTCGATAGTCGCGCCAGAATTTCCATTGCGAGCAGAAGCTGCAGGTGAACGGGCAGCCGCGCGCCATGTTGGGGATCGCCACCCGGACGCCGAGCGGCACGTAGATGTATTTCTCCCATTCCAGCAGCGACCAGTCGGGATCGATCTTGTCGAAGTCCTTGACCGTTGGAGCTGCCGGCGTAGCGATGATCTGGCCGTCGTCGACAATATAGGCGAGGCCCTTGATGTCGGCGCGCGCCTCCGGCCAGCGGCCCTCGGCGATCGTCGAGACGAGCTCGGCGAAGATGTCCTCGCCCTCGCCTCGGACGATCACGTCGATCCACGGGGCTTCCGAGAGCACCTGCTTGTACATGAAGGTCGCATGGATGCCGCCGAGCACGCGGATCGCGTTAGGGCAAACCTCCTTGGCGATCTCGAGGACCCGCTCGGCGGTGTAGATCGACGGCGTGATGGCCGTGCAGCCGATGACGTCCGGTTGCAGCGCGGCAAGCCGCCGGCCGACCTCCGCATCGGGAAGATCGTTCGTCATGGCGTCGATGAAATGAATGTCGGTAAAGCCCTTCGCCCGCAGCGAGCCCGCCAGATAGGCGACCCAAGCCGGCGGCCAGTTGCCGGCAATCTCGGCGCCGCCGGAGTGATAGTTGGGATGGACGAGAGCAACGCGCATGATTGACACCTCCATGTGTAAGACAAAACTTACACATCAGGCGCAGCCCGGATTTGACTGAAATCAAGCGAATGGCGCTGAACCAACTATTCTGGCAACCACGCCGCGCCGAGAATTGGCCCGCCATTGCCCTGCTGCAGGATCACCGCGCAGGCTTTCGTCTCTGGCATCATGACGTCGCCGGCCGCGAGCTTGATCGTCGTGGCCTCGCCCGACCACATGCCGACTGCCGTCATCTCGCGCACGATGTTGAAATAGCTGAGCGTCCGCCCGCCGTTCTCGCCGCGCTTGACCGGCACGACGCCCTCCGGCTGCACCAGGGCAAGCCACAGCGTCGCCTCTCCCCGGGTAACGCCCGTCGGCGCCGCACCAGCCTCTATGATGAGCGAGGAGCCGTCCTTGCGGATACCGACCGGCACGCTGAGCGGCATGGCGAGATCGAGCCGCTTCAAAGCCTTGTCGATGTCCTTTGCGCTGGAGCCGACGGCATGCAGCCGTCCGTTGACAACGGCCTGCGGGGTGTAGACGGCGCCATCCCCCCGGGTGCGCGCATAGACGCGCTGCCGCTCCGAGTTGCGCGGGCTGGCGAACGTGTCCTTCCAACCGAGATAATCCCAGTAGTCGACCGGCAGTGACAAGGCCATCACGCCGGGCCGGTCGACATAACTCTTGAGCAGTTTGTCCGCCGCCGGACAGGACGAGCAGCCCTGCGAGGTGAACAGCTCGATGACGGAGGTAATGCGGCCGGTCCCCGGCTCCCCCGCAGCGGACGCGCCCTCGGCCGCCACCGCCATGCCGCAGCCAAAGCCCATCAGAACACCAAGCAAGCGCCGATCGAGTGAGGAGGCCATGGTCGTCCCGGTGGTTCGCGCTGTCATGGCCGAGAGTATCGTCAACTCGCAGGTCAACTGGAACTCACGACTGAGTTATACCAACCCGCAGAAGTTTTGACCCACCTCACGGTAGGCCGCGCCTTCCGGCCGGCTCTCGGAACGAGAGTCGGAAGGCGCAAACAAAGACAATACCGTCCCGCCGACCGAACAGACACAGAGTCAAAACATCGGCGGGACGGTATTACGCAAAGAAAAACGTCCGCCGAACAATCGGCGGACGGCATGTCTGGAAAGTACGATCAAGACTGATCGAATGGTATAGCTTCACTTATCAAGCTGACGCGGCGAGGTTCCGCAGCACATAGTGGAGGATGCCACCGTTGCGCACGTACTCGATCTCATCGAGCGTATCGATCCGGCAGACCAGTGGCACGAGCCCGGAGCGGCCATCCGGGTAGACGATCTCCGCCACCATCTCCTGGCGCGGCTTGACGTCGGCGAGACCGCGGATGTTGACGGTCTCCGCGCCCGTGAGACCCAGATCAGCCCACGACAGCCCCTCGCCGAACACGAACGGCACGACCCCCATGCCGACCAGATTGGCGCGGTGGATGCGCTCGAAGCTCTGTGCGATGACGGCGCGCACGCCGAGCAGGTTGGTGCCCTTGGCCGCCCAGTCGCGCGAGGAGCCGTTGCCGTACTCGACCCCGGCAAACACCACGAGCGGCACGCCCTCGGCCTTATAGCGCATGGCCGCGTCATAGATCGCCATCTCCTCACCGGTGGGATGGTGGATCGTGAGCCCGCCTTCCTTCACGGCGCCGGAGGCATCCTTCACCATGTGGTTCTTGATGCGGATGTTGGCGAACGTGCCGCGCATCATGACTTCGTGGTTGCCGCGCCGCGTGCCGTACTGGTTGAAATCGGCGACCGGGACGCCGTTGTCGAGCAGGTAGCGCCCAGCCGGCGAGGCGGCCTTGATGGAACCAGCCGGCGAGATGTGGTCGGTGGTGATCTTGTCGCCGAACAGTCCGAGGATGCGTGCGCCGACGACATCGGTGACGGGCTTGGGCACGGCCGTGATGCCCGTGAAGTAGGGCGGGTTCTGCACATAGGTCGACTTACCGTCCCAGCCGTAGGTTTCGCCTGTGCTGGTCTCAATCGCCTGCCAGTGCTCGTCACCCTTGAACACGTCCGAATATTTCGACGTGAACAGCTCGCGCGTGATGTTGCGGGTAATGAAGTCCTGGATCTCGTGCGAGGTCGGCCAGATATCCTTGAGCATCACCGGCTGGCCATCGCTGCCGATGCCGATGGGCTCGGTGGTCAGGTCTTTCGTCACGGACCCGGCGAGTGCATAGGCCACGACCAGCGGCGGCGAGGCCAGATAGTTGGCCTGCACGTCCGGCGACACGCGGCCCTCGAAGTTGCGGTTGCCCGACAGCACGGCCGCCGCCACGATGCCATTCTCGTTGATGGCCTTGGAAATCGCCTCCGGCAGCGGCCCCGAGTTCCCGATGCAGGTGGTGCAGCCGAAGCCGACCAGATTGAAGCCGATCGTGTCGAGTGACGTCTGCAGGCCGGCCTTTTCGAGATAGGCAGCGACGACCTGGCTCCCCGGCGCCAGCGAGGTCTTCACCCACGGCTTGGAAGAGAGCCCCTTGGCGACTGCGTTGCGGGCGAGCAGTCCGGCCGCGATCAGCACGCTGGGGTTCGAGGTGTTGGTGCAGCTGGTGATGGCCGCGATGACCACATCGCCATGGCCGATGTCGAAAGCCTCACCCGCGACCGGCACGCGCTTGGCCCCTTCTCCGGGCTTACGGAACTCGCCGTCGAGTGCGGTGGCAAAGCCTTGAGCGATGTCGGTCAGCGCGACCCGGCCTTCCGGACGCTTCGGCCCGGCCATCGAGGGCACGACGTCGGCCAGATCGAGCGCGAGGGTATCGGTGAACACGGGGTCCGCCGATCCCGCCTCTCGCCACAGGCCCTGGGCCTTGGAATACGCCTCGACCAGCGCGATGCGGTCCTCGGCCCGGCCCGACATGCGCAGATAGTTGATCGTCTCGCCGTCGACTGGGAAGAACCCGCACGTCGCGCCATATTCGGGCGCCATATTGGCGATGGTCGCGCGGTCGGCCAGCGTCATGTTGTCGAGGCCCGGCCCGTAGAACTCCACGAACTTACCGACCACGCCCTTCTTGCGCAGCATCTGCGTGACCGTCAGCACGAGGTCGGTCGCCGTCACGCCTTCCTTGAGCTTGCCGGTCAACTTGAAGCCGATCACCTCCGGCAGCAGCATCGACTGCGGCTGGCCGAGCATGGCCGCCTCCGCCTCGATACCGCCCACACCCCAGCCGAGCACGGCCAGGCCGTTGACCATCGTCGTGTGGCTGTCGGTGCCAACCAGCGTATCGGGATAAGCGAGCGTCTCGCCACCCGGCAGGTCGCGGGTCCACACGGTCTGGGCCAGATACTCCAGGTTGACCTGATGGCAGATGCCGGTGCCGGGGGGCACGACGCGGAAGTTATCGAACGCGCCCTGGCCCCACTTCAGGAAGTTGTACCGCTCGCCGTTGCGCGAATACTCGAGTTCGACGTTCTGCGCGAGCGCCTGCGGCGTGCCGAACGCATCCACGATGACCGAGTGGTCGATGACGAGATCGACAGGCACCAGCGGGTTGATCTTCTGCGGGTCGCCGCTGAGCGCCAGCATGCCGTCGCGCATGGCGGCCAGATCGACGACGGCGGGAACGCCCGTGAAGTCCTGCATCAGCACGCGCGCCGGCCGGAACCCGACCTCGGCGCCAGCCTTGCCCTTGTCGTCGAGCCACTTGGCGACGGCCTCGATGTCGGCCTTGGCGACCGACCGCCCGTCCTCGTGCCGCAGCAGGTTTTCCAAGAGCACCCGCATGGAGAACGGCAGCCGCGAGATGCCGGCAAGCCCGTTCGCCTCCGCGTCGGGCAGCGAGAAGTAGGTGTACGTCTTGCCGCCGGCTTCAAGCGTCTTGCGGCAGCCAAAACTATCGAGGGAGGGCGGGGGCGTTGCGCTCAAGGAGGATCTCCATGGTCAAGAATCTCAAGCAGCAACGCAAGCCGGTGCGCCGGCACTTCATGAAGCGGCGACCGATGGGTGCGCCGTGAGCCCTGATGCCGCGGCGACGTCCCGAAGTGTGCTGCTTTTGCGCTGGCATCGTTGGATGCGCCTTCCTTATATAGGGGCGTCCTGTCGCAGGCCACTTCAACTTCCGGTGTGGCCGTGCGTCTGTTCAGTCCCTGTGCACTTTCCCCTCCCTGACCCCTCCCCCGGACAAAAATCGTGCAGCTTCAAGCTGAAAATCTCCGCGTCGAGCGGGCCGGCCGGACCATCCTCGATCGCCTTCGCTTCGCGGTTGCCTCCGGCGAAGCCCTGCTGCTGACGGGGGCCAATGGCGCCGGCAAGACGACGCTGCTGCGCACGATCGCGGGGTTCCTGCGCCCGGTGGACGGCACGATTCGGCTCGCAGGCGGCCCGCCGGAGAGTGAGGACCGCGAGGTCGGCGAAATGGCCCACTACATCGGCCATGCCAACGGCATCAAGGCGACGCTGACGGTCGCCGAGAACCTCACGTTCTGGGCCGCGTTCCTCGGCGAAGGCGGCCGCTCCGAACGCGCCGACCGGGTGGAAACCGCCCTCGACCGCTTCAATCTGATCGACCTGGAAGACATCCCCGCCGCCTACCTGTCGGCTGGCCAAAAGCGCCGCCTGGGGCTCGCCCGCCTGCTCGTCGCCGACCGTCCGATCTGGCTCCTCGACGAGCCGACCGTCTCCCTCGATATCGCTTCCACCGAGCTGCTGGCCGCCATCATCCGCGAGCATCTGACCGCCGGCGGCATCGCCTTGGCGGCCACCCACATTCC
>JBGSQO010000654.1:0-4863 GCA_041738055.1 Filomicrobium sp. | reverse complement strand
CGCGAAGGCGGCGCGGTCGGCACCGCACTCGGCTTTTATCTCCTGGTCGTCGCCCTGCTACCGCTCGGCCTCGGCCCGGACCTCAACCTATTATCGCGCATCGCGCCGGGTATCCTGTGGATCGCGCTGCTGCTGGCGGCTCTGTTGTCGCTGTCGCGCATCTTCGAGACCGACCACGAGGACGGCTCGCTGGAGATCATGGCGTTGTCCGGCCAGCCGCTGGAGGCCGTTTGCGCCGTCAAGGCGCTGGCGCACTGGCTGACGACGGGCATCCCGCTCGCCCTCTTGGCGCCCCTGCTCGGCATCCTCCTGAACCTGGATATCGCCGCCTACGGCGTGCTGGTGGCGACCATGCTGGCCGGCACCCCCGCAATCAGCTTCCTCGGCTCGATCGGCGCCGCCCTGACGCTCAGAACCCGCCGCGGCGGCTTGTTGATCGCGCTCCTCGTCCTGCCGCTCTACGTGCCGACACTCATCTACGGCATCGCTGCGATCTCGGCCGCTCTGATGGCCCCGACCGCGTTCTGGCCGTCCTTCCTGATCCTGCTGGCGATTTCCATGGGCTCCCTCGTCCTCGGCCCCATCGCAGCCGCGGCAGCGCTCAGAATACAGATGCAGTGACAATCGCCGTCACACAATCGCGCCTTCCGGCCTCCCTGCCGGCGCCTTCCGGCCGGCTCTCGGAACGAGAGTCGGAAGGCGCAATCAAAGAGTCCACTGTTTCACGTGAATCTGCAACCTGCGCGGCCTCAGCCGAGCCCAGCAGCCTTGCGGAGCGCCCTGTTGATGCGCGCCTGCCAGCCGGGTCCGGTCTCGCGGAAGTGCTCTACGATGTCGGGGTCGAGCCTGAGCGAGACGAGCTTCTTGGGCGGTGCCTTCTGCGGTCCGCGCTGACCACGCAGCCGCTTCACCCGCTCCAGATGCTGGTCATGCGGCAGGAAATTCGCGCGCGCCCATTCCTCGTCGGTGTAGGGCCGGTTGTCAGGATCCGACTCGGCTGCCGCCGTGATCCGCGCGTCCTCTTCGGGCGACGTGCGTGCAATATCGGCTAAGGCCCTGCGGCGTGCTTCGGCCCACTTATCTTCCCGCTCGGTCGACATAACGCCTCTTCTCTTGGTTACTGGGTCGCCTCAGGCTAATCACCCGCACGACATCGCGATCGTAGAGCCTGACGAAAACAAGAGTGTACAGGGAAACTCCGATGAACCCGATCGCGATCTCGCGAAGCTCGCCGTAGTCCTCTCGATCATCGATTTCATCGATTGCGGTGTCCCACTCGAACCGCTCGACGGCTTCGAAGCTGATCCCGTGCTTGGCCTTGTTGGCTCGGTTCTTCTCATCGTCCCAAGTTAGTCTCATCGCTCCCCCAAGCCCAGCGGAAAATGTAGCTACGATAAAATAAGCTGCAAGAGGCAGTACGCCTTGGCCCGCCCGTCCTTGCGACCGCCGTCAGCCCGCATCCTACCCTACGCCGGGAACCGTCAACCGCGCTGCGCCTGCGCCTTCTCCCACCCCCCTTGCCAATCCGCCGCAATTGCCATCCATCAATGCGGAAGGCTCGCCGATTGCGCACGACGCTCTGAGCCCTTAAGTCTAAGTGCAACATGCAGAGCCAGTCGATCACCCAACGTCTCGCCAACCCGACCCGCTTCATGGCGCTGTCCGGGCTCGTTCTGCCGTGGCTCGTGGGCCTCGCGCTGCTGACCATTGCCTACGGGCTCTACACAGGCTGGACCGCGCCGCCCGACTACCAGCAGGGCCAGACCATCAAGATCATGTACGTGCACGTGCCGGCGGCCTGGCTCGGCATGATGGGCTACGGCCTGATCGCGGTCTCGAGCTTCGGGCTGCTCGTCTTCCGCCATCCCCTCGCCGACGTCTCCGCCAAGGCGGCAGCCCCTATTGGCGCCGCCTTCACGTTCCTGGCGCTGGTCACGGGCTCGCTGTGGGGTAAGCCCATGTGGGGCACCTATTGGGTGTGGGACGCCCGCCTGACCTCGGTGCTGATCCTGTTCTTTCTCTATCTCGGCCTGATGGCGCTGCGCTCCTCCCTCGACGAGGAAGTCCTGGCCTCCAAGCTCACGGCCGTTCTCGCCCTCGTCGGCGTGGTCATCCTGCCGTTCATAAAGATCTCGGTCGAAGGCCTGTCGATCCCTTGGCTCGGCCTCGAGATCCCGGCGTGGAACACGCTTCACCAGCCCTCAAGCGTCATGCGCGCGGACGGGCCAAAGATCCACTTTTCCCAACTCTATCCGCTGCTGATCTCGGCGATCGGGTTCTCATTGTTGTTTTTTGCCCTGCACATGAAGGGCATGCGCAACGAGATCCTTCGTCGGCGCGTCAAGTCGCTGCAGATGGCCGAGGTGGACCGCGTGCGCTCGGGTCAGGCCGCGCCTGCTGCGGCGGAATAAGGACGAACGCCCATGGACCTCGGCCCGCACGCAACGTTCATTCTGGCCTCCTATGCCCTGGTCACGCTGGTGCTGGTGGGTCTGGCGGCTTGGCTCTGGCTCGACGGCCGCCATCAGGAGCAGCTGATCGCCGATCTGGAGCGCCGCGGTGTCCGCCGCCGCTCGCGTTCGGGCGCAACAACGGATGGAGCGGGCACATCCGCATGAGCACCAAACCCGCACCCGAAATGACGAGCCCCCCTGCCGCACCGCGTCGTGGATGGAGCTGGGTGGCGGCCCCCGCGCTGATATTCGCTGCCCTGACGGGGATGTTCGCGCTGGCCCTGACCACTGGCGATCCTCAGAAACTGCCGTCCGCGCTGATCGGCAAGCCGGTGCCGAAAACCGCCTTCGCCCCGCTGGAAGGTCACACCGAAGCCGGCCAGCCCGCGCCGGGCTTCGCCTCGACCGACCTCGCCAAGGGCGAGGTCGTGGTGGTGAACTTCTGGGCTTCCTGGTGCGTGCCATGCGTGACCGAGCACCCCAACCTCGTGACCCTGGCCAAGAAGACCGGCGTTGCCGTCTACGGCGTCAACTACAAGGACGACGCGACAGCAGCCCGCCGCTTCCTGTCCCGCTACGGCAACCCCTACAAGGCCATCGGCACCGACAAGCTCGGCCGCGGCGCGATCGAGTGGGGCGTCTACGGCATGCCCGAGACGTTCATCGTCGATGGCCAGGGACGCATTGCCTACAAGCACGTCGGCCCGATTACCGAGCTGAGCCTGCGCCAGGACGTGATCCCCGCCATCGAAGCCGCCCGCGCCAAGACCGCCAGCAATCGCTGATGTGGCGGGGGCGTTGCGAGAGGCTGCCCTCCTCTCGCGCTCTCCGGCCAAGGGCATATCCCCTGGAACCGCTCCATTGGCTTGGCAATAGGGTTTCCCGATACGGCAGGGAGACAGGCTACGCCTGCGCGGGGTCCGGGGCGGCGTAAGCCCCGCACTTCACTGCCCCACCCCACGTCAAATCCCATTGAACTCGCCCGTCGCGTGATCGAGCACCGACAGGCTCGCGCTGCCGATATCGAAATAGGTCCCATGCAGCGCGAGATCGCCGCGATCCTCGAGCAGTCGGATGACCGGGAACGTTCGAAGGTTGGTAATCGACTGTTTGACGCCGGCCTGCTCGAGCTTGCGCTGAACCACGGCACGGTCTTGCTCCGACTGATTGGCGGCGAGCACGCTGAGCTTGGCATCGTCCAGCATACTCATCCACTTGGTGATGAACCGCGCTTCCGTCTCGCGGGCCGCGCGCTGGTTGAGGGCCGCCTTGACGCCGCCGCAGCTCGAGTGCCCCATGATGAGGATGTGCTTGACCTTCAGGTTGAGCACCGCGAACTCCAGCGCCGCCGACACGCCATGGAAGTTGCCGGCCGTCTCGTAAGGCGGCACGAGGTTGGCGACGTTGCGCATCACGAACAGTTCGCCCGGCATCGCCGAGAAGATGGTCTCGGGGTCGACGCGGCTGTCGCAGCACGAGATGACCATCACCTCCGGGCTCTGGCCCTCGGCGGCGAGCTTCTCGTAGTGATCGATATTGGGCGCGAAGTGGCGGAACTTGAAGCGCTGGAAGCGGTCGGCGAGATGGGCGGGGAAGTCGGCCATGGCGTTCGATCCGTCAATAATGTTGTGCTGCACTTGCGATAACCGAGCCCGCCCCAGGTGTCGAGGCAGTTGAGCACGCGCAAACTTACGCGCCTTCCGGCCGGCTCCCGGAACGGGAGTCGGAAGGCGCAATCAAAGAATCCACCCTTCCCCTACCCCCAGATCTCCATCCTGAGCCCTCGGCCGTCGCGCTCGGGTTCGGACGGGAAGCAAATGCCCTCCCCGCGGGCGATCCGGGCGGCGGTCCAGGAACAGGCGGTGGCATCGAGGAGATCGTCGGGTCCGGCCGCCGCAGCCCGAAACGGGCGTGAGATGAGCAGACTGGGGTCATAACCCGCTGCCGCCAGCAACCCGCGTCTCAGCTCTAGCCCCGGCTCGAACGGCCGCGACTTCACTTTCTTCGGCTGGTCGAGCGCCGCCCGTCCGTTCAGCGCCCAGAACGCCACCTCTGGATGGCACTCGACGACGCGCGTCTGCAACGCCGGCGACATGAGCGCATCGATCTCTCGGATCTTGGGAAACAGGTTGAACGTCTGCTTGGACACCTTGCGCGGCGGCTCCGAGTGCAGGAGCGCGGCTCGACAGGCGTCGCCATAGTCCACGCACATAACGGCCGCCCGCGCCGGCACCGCGAACACGGCCGACTGCCGCTGACCTAGCCCTGCCCGCGCCGCCAAATCGCAGGGTCGTCCGCCCGGACCACCCATCTCCGGCAGGCCGATCGGCATGTCGACGGCGATGACGTCGGGCTCCGGCCGGATGGCGAGTACGTCGGCGAATGTCGGGCAGAGCCGCGCCTGTGCCGC
>JBGSQO010000581.1:0-4609 GCA_041738055.1 Filomicrobium sp. | reverse complement strand
CACCGAGCCGCTCATCCGCGTCATGGCCGAGGGCGACGACCTCGACCTCGTCCGCCGCGTCGTAGGCGACATCTGCGACGCCGTGCGAGTGGCAGCCGCCCAGACCGCGGCCTGATCTTCCCCTTCTCCCCGTGAAGGACGGGGAGAAGTGGAAGTCCGCGCCTTCCGGCCGGCTCCCCGGAGGGGTGTCGGAAGGCGCAAACAAGAAAGCCCGGCCGGGTCATGGCGTGACCGGCCGGGCTCCGACCAGCGGGGCGGCCCGTTGCGCGCGATGGCCGCCTCACAGGTTTCCCAACGACCTCACCAGGTCAGTGTCTTGACGTCGTCGGCAAACAGCGCGGCGCTGACCTTATCGGGGTCGGAGACGACCACACCCTCGACCAGATCGCTGTCTTCGACGCCATAATGCTTCATGCACATCGGGCAGATCAGAACCGTGCCACCGGCCTTGAGGATGTCGGCGATGGCTGCCTGATGCTCGGCGTAGGCGCCGGCCTTGGACTTGGCGGCCAGAACAACGGCCTTGTCGTTGAGGAAGATCGTGAGGGGGTGCTTGCGTGCCTGCTGCTTGCCGGAGAACACCAGGGCCATCTTGGCGCGGTGGGCGTCGTCGGTGGTCAGGTTGACGAACAGCGGATCGTCGTTGCCGGCCATGGCGACCGGGGTCAGCACGGCGAGGGTGAGCAGGGCGACGACAGCGAGAGCAGCCATTCGGAAAGAGCGCATGAAGCCTGTCCTTTGTGGTTTGAACTCTCCGATGACTTAGCCGCCGTTCTCCGGGCGGCCTTGATCGCCGTCAATCGTCCGGGCGGCCGAGCAGAATCCGAGTCGGAAGTTCCGCGGGACGGTATAAGAAGGCGCCGCATCATCCGGGGGGAGTTTCATGCTCAGGTTCGCGTCGCGTCTCGTCATCTGCGCTCTGCTGGGCTTCGGCCTGCTCGCGGGATCCGCCCAGGCGCAGGGCAAGGCGCCACCAGCCGAGCGTGCGCCGGCCGTCGATGCGGAACAGAAGTCGGGCCCGAGCGGGCCTGCGCTCGTCACCATCGGCGCCTACATCAACGACATCCAGGCGATCGATCTCCGGAGCCACTCCTACGTCATCGACCTCTACGTCTGGTTCCGCTGGACGGCTCCCGAGCTCGATCCGGGCAAGACGTTCGAATTCATGAATATGTTCAATCCGAACGACCATACCCGCACCCGCATCTACGAGGAGCCGGTCGCCCAGCCCGATGGCTCGAAGTATCTGCTGTTCCGCCACCAGGGGGCGTTCTCGACCAAGTTCCCGGTGGGGCGCTATCCCTTCGACAGCCAAGTGCTCAACGTAGCCATCGAGGATGCCGACAGCGGCTCGGATGAACTGCGCTACGTGGTCGACGGCCTCACCATCAATCCGGCGATCAGTTTGCCGGGTTACATGGTTGGACAGCCCAAACTCGAGGTGCGCGATTACCCCTACGCCATGGCCTTCGGCGATCTGGCCGAGAGCGACGTGTCGGCCTATTCGCGGGTGATGATCACGATCCCGATCGCGCGGCCGTGGTTGTCGGGAGCGGTCAAGACGCTGCTGCCGGTGTTCCTCATCATCCTGTGCGCGTCCGCCGCCCTGCTGCTCGAGGATCATCACGTCGAGGCCCGCGTCGGGCTGTCGATCACGGCGCTGCTGACGCTCGTGGCGCTGCAGTTCGCAGCTTCTGGCAGCCTGCCCGAGGTCGGCTATCTGCTGATGCTCGACCAGATCTATATCGCCTCCTATGCCTTCATCCTGATCGTCATCGGCATTATCGTCTGGAGTACGGACAGCAGCGAGTTGGACGGCAAGAAGGGAGCAGGCGCCACCAGTGTGGCCATGCGGACCCAGTCGGCGATCATCTCGGTGTCGCTCTATGCGTCGGCCGTCACGATGATTGTCTGGCTCAACATGCTCGGGCCGTGAGGGCCAGGGGCCGCGCGAGCAGGGGAGCAGGAGACCGGGAGCAAAGACGCCATGACAGGAGACCGACCGCGGTCCAGCCGAGCAGCCCAGCGCCAGCGTCGTCTGGAGGCCGCACTTCGCGACAACCTCAAGAAGCGCAAAGCGCTGACGCGAGAGCGCAATAGCCCCGAGGACACCGTGAACGGCAATGATGCGGACAGGACGGGTACGGCAGGCTCTGGCGCTGGCGCTGGTGCACTTGGCGGCGACACCCCAGACGTCGTCGAATGAGGCGGACTTCCGCCGCGCCGTGCTCGCCTCTTGCTCTTGCAACCCGACCGATACTAATGAGGCGCGCGCGAATCGACGGGCTTTCCGTGTAGAAGACCGCAATCGCGCTGGCCGGTCGGCGCACCGTAGGCCCACACAATCCTTTCCCTTCGCGAGGCACCATGGATCGCATCAAGATCGTCGGCGGCAAGAAGCTCGAGGGCGTGATCCCGATCTCGGGCGCCAAGAACGCCGCCCTGCCGCTGCTGATCGCGAGCCTGTTGACGGCCGACCGCCTTACCCTGAAGAACGTGCCCAATCTGGCCGACGTCAATCTTCTCGTGCGCATCCTGCGCAACCACGGCGTCGATCTGGCCGTCGACGGCAAGCGCGCCGGCCCGACCATGCATCTGGGCGACACGTTCCATCTGACCGCCCGCGACATCGTGGATACGACCGCGCCCTACGAAATGGTCTCGCGGATGCGGGCGAGCTTCTGGGTGTTGGGACCGATCCTGGCGCGCATGCACTATGCAAAGGTCTCGCTGCCCGGCGGTTGCGCCATCGGCACGCGGCCCGTCGACCTGCACCTCACGGGGCTGAAGGCGCTGGGCGCCGAGATCGACATCGACCGCGGCTATGTGGTGGCCAAGGCCCCCAAGGGCGGCCTGATCGGCAATCGGGTCAGCTTCCCCAAGGTTTCGGTCGGCGCGACTCACAACGTGCTGCTCGCCGCCGTGATGGCGCGGGGCGAGACCGTGATCGAGAACGCCGCGCGCGAGCCCGAGATCGGTGACGTTGCCCAGTGCCTCGTCAAGATGGGCGTCGAGATCGAGGGCATCGGCTCCTCCACACTGCGCATCCAGGGCCGCGACCGGCTCGAGGGCGCCGTCCACACCGTCCTGCCGGACCGCATCGAGACGGGAACGTTCGCCTTCGCCGTGGCCGCGACGGGGGGCGATGTGATGCTGGAAGGCGCCCGCGCCAGTGACTTGCAGAACGCGCTCGACGTCCTGGCGCAGACCGGCACCGAGATCATCTCCTCCGCCCATGGCATCCGCGTGCGCCGCAACGGCGGGGCGATCGAACCCGTCACAGTCGAGACGCAGCCGTTCCCGGGCTTCCCGACCGACTTGCAAGCCCAGATGATGGCGCTGATGACGCGGGCGCACGGCACCAGCGTGATCCGCGAGACGATTTTCGAGAACCGCTTCATGCACGTGCAGGAGTTGGCCCGTCTCGGCGCCGACATCCAGCTGCATGGCGACACCGCGACCGTCAAGGGCGTGGCCGCATTGACGGGCGCGCCGGTGATGGCGACCGATCTGCGCGCGTCGGTCTCACTCGTCATCGCGGGTCTGATGGCCGAGGGCGAGACGATCATCAACCGCGTCTACCACCTCGATCGCGGCTTCGAGCGGCTGGAAGAAAAGCTGTCGCGGTGCGGCGCTGACATCGAGCGGCTGTCGGCGGCCTGACGAGGGCCGAGAAGTGAAGGCGGGGGCTGCGCGCCCCCCGACCCCCCCGCGGGGGATCACCCCGTTTGCCTCTTCCTGGGTGTCGGGCGTGCCCTGAACTCCGGGTCATGGTTCCAAGGGCTTAGCCCTTGGTGGGGGTCGAGGGGGCAACGCCCCTCGTCTTTCTCAATGCTTGCGACTAAGCCTGCCGTTGTTGCCATTCCGGCGCCCCAGGGCTATCTGTGGGCCTTCGTGTGGGCCGGCCGGTCGGGTCGGTTTGCCTCACTCCGTTGGGATGCCACGTAATCGATGCCAGATCTGAAGCTGATCGCGCTCGACGCCGACGATCTGGGCGTGCTGTCGGCACACCTCCAGGATGCGGTGGTGCGGGTCGGTGATCTCGCCTACGAGGCGGGGCAGCGGCGCTTTGCCATGGTGGTCAACCGGTTCGACTGGGTCGAGGCCGAGGGCAAGCCGCGAACGCGCAGTTTTGCGCGCCGCCAGTCGGGTTTGCGCTTCGAGCGGGTGACGAAGGTGCGCAGCCAGGGCGTGGATCGCGCGGACGCCGGTCGGGTGCTAGCGCTGCTGGCGGTTAGCTTTGCTGCGGCCGAGCTGCCGTCGGGGACGATCACGCTGCATTTTTCCGGCGGTCCGAAAATCGAACTCGACGTTGAATGCATCGAGGCCGAGCTGCGCGATCTGGGCGCGGCCTGGCAGACCGTTCGCAAGCCGCGGCATCCCGAGGGTAGCGACGGCTGAGCCGGATGAGCTGAGACGCAAGAGCGGCGGCCCACTGGCGGGCTGCCACGAAAGAGGGCCTGCGGTTGCAGGCGGGACTGGGACCATGGCAAAGCGGCTGGATCAGACGGCGGGAGACTTCGAGGCGGCGTTCACGCGCCTGCTGGGCGAGAAGCGCGAGGTCTCCGCCGACATCGACGGCGCCGTGAGCGCAATCATCGCCGAGGTG
>JBGSQO010000574.1:0-4947 GCA_041738055.1 Filomicrobium sp. | reverse complement strand
TTGGCATCACCGTTGCCGGTGCCGCCGAGGGCCGCGACGCCGAGCAGCGTCAGGTTGAGCGCGCCTGTCCCGAGTGTCGTCGTGGCGGATGCCAGGATCGTCGCAGTGCCGGCCAAGTCGATCTTGGCGTTGGCGCTGCCTGCAGCGACCGTCACGCTCACCGACGCCGCCAGGCCGCCGCCCGAAAACGTCACCGTATGCGTGCCGGAATTGACCGCGACGGCGTAGCCACCAGCGGTCTCGGTCGTGTCGCTGCCCTGGCCAGAGACCGATACGGCAATGCCGCTGCGGGCTTCACCGATGTCGTAGAATTCGTCGCCGTCGGTGTCCGTGATGGCAACGCCGGTGATGAAGTACTTCGTGCCCGAGCGCGCGAAATTCTCCGTCAGCATCGCCGCGTTGTAGCCTGAAAACGTTCCCGTCAACTCGCCGAGACCCACCTCGCGAAAGTTGTCGTTCATCATATTGGCGCGATGGCCGGCGCTGCGGAACAGGTTGTCGTGCAGGTTCTGCGTGTAGGTCGCCAGATTGAGCGAGCCCGTGGTGCCCGCCCACGCAATGTTCTCGCCCGTCGTCCACGAGCCCGACAGCGTATAGCCGGCCGCCTGCATCCGGGTCGTCGGCGAGGAGCCGCCCGAGCCCGTATGAGAGAAGACGTCGTTGTCGAGCATCCAGTCGGAGTGGGCGCGTGCGGCATCGACGAGGAAGGGGTTGGCGGCCAAGACCTGCTTGGCTGCCGTCGAGATTGCAGTTCCCGAAATGCCGTCATTGAGCCCAATGCCGAGCCGTGCCGCCTCCGCCGCCGGATCGAGGCGCGCGCGGTTGATAAGCTCGAGCACGAGCTGCTCGTAGACTGTCATCTCTGCCATTGACTTCGTCCTCGCAGGGTTTGTCCCGAGACCGGGACCAGCGGAGGCATCGGCTCGATCCGAGATCGGCGATACAGCTTCCGCAACCGACTGAACCCTCTCCCTTCAAAGGCCCGATGTGATGCGAGGACGATTAGAACATGGCGAAAGTTGGATCGGAATGCTTCGCTTCTGTCGCAGTTGAAGCGCTGTAACCAACTGTGTCTGCCCGAAACGAAAGAGGCCCGAGACGAACCTCGGACCTCTGTTGTGCGCCGGTCAACCTGTGGCGTTTCGCCCCGCCTACAAGATGAAGTCGCCCTTCACGAGGTCGGCGGTTCCGTTGACCTCGATGGCGAAGTCGGCATGGCCGTCGCCGTTGATGTCGCCCTCGACGAAGGTCTTGCTGCCGACCTGGCGGGTGTGCAATTCCCCCGCCGTCTTGGTGAATGCCTCCTCGCCGATGAACGCGAAGGCTTGGTTGCCGCCCTTCTTGGTGTTGGCGTCGATGCCGGCGACATCGATGTCGTCGAGATTGCGCTTGAAGTCTGTGATCTTGTCGCGGGCGCTATTGGTCGTCTCCGACTTGGTGTTGAAGTCGAAGCGGTCCCGTCCAGCCCCGCCCGTCAGCGTATCGCGACCGGCACCACCGATCAGCCTGTCGTTGCCGTCGTTACCGTACACGTTGTCGGCGCCCGTACCGCCGTCGAGCCAGTCGTTGCCGGAGCCGCCGAAGACCGTGTCGTCGCCGAGGCCGGCGAAGTAGGTATCGGCCCCAATCGTCCCGGCGAGCCGGTCGTTGGTATCGAGACCGGTGATGGTGATGGTGGCGGTTGCTGTGGAGGTGAGCCCATCAGCATCGGCAATCGTGTAGGTGAAGCTGACGACGTCCTTCTGCCCGGCTCCCAGATAGGTGCAGGCCCCATCCAGCAGCAGTTTGGCGCTCCCCGTCGCAGGATCGATCGCAAGTGAGAGGCCGCTCGGCAGCGTTACGACGGACGCATCGCCGCCGATGGCTTTATCGTTGATGGCGACCACCCGCAGGCTGTCTCCAGCATCCGGGTCGCCATCACTGGCGCCACCGCTGCCATTGGCCGCCAGCAGGTCGAGGGTGACCTGATTGCGGCCATCCACGAGGTTGCTCTCGAAGACGCTGACGCTGTCGCCGCGAGCTGCCGGCGCCTCGTTGACGTCGGTGATGGCGACAGCGAAGGCAATGCTTTCCTCCGCATCTGAACCAAGCGACGGATCGTCGACGCTGAGGCTGAACGCCAGCGAGGATTGCGTCTCATGATCGAGAGCCACGCCGGCCTTGAGCCAGACGGCGCCGGCCGAAAGCTCCAACAGGCCCGCGTCGCGTCCCGACAGGCTGACGGCGTAGCTGCCCAAGGCATCGTCGATAACGCCGTAGTCGGCGAGCTTGATCGGACCGCTCGTATCGGTGCTTTCGGCGAGGCTCGCCAGCACGTTCGAGACGCTGAGGTCGGGGGCATCGTTGATATCCATGACCGCGATCGACAGGGCCTGAGACTGCTCCGGCCCGCTGCCGAGGCTCGCGTCGTCGACTTGAATAGAGAAATCGAGCGACGGATTCGTCTCCCGATCGAGGACACTGCCGGCCTTCAGGTAGATCGAACCGTTCGACACCTCGATCAGGCCGGCATCAGCGCCCGTGATACTGATCTGGTTTGCCCCGAGCGCATCGTCGGTGACGGCAACGTCGGCCAGCTTGATGCGGGCGGACGTATCGGCCGACTCGTCCACCGACGTGGCGATGGACGTGACGCCGAGAACCGGGGCCTCGTTGACGTCGGCGACGGCGACGGAGACGTTGACCGCATGATCCGCGCCGCTGCCGAGAGTGGAATCGTCGACGGAGAGCGTGACGGAAAGGGTCGGATTGGTCTCGAAGTCCAGCGCGGCGCCGGCCTTGAGGTACAGCGCGCCGGCCGCGTACTCGACGAGCGCGGCATCGGCACCCGAGAGGGTGACCGTGTTCACCCCCAGTGCGTCATCGACGACGGCGACATCGGCCAGCTTGACGCGAGCCGACGTGTCGGTGCTCTCTGCAATCGAGGTCGTCAGGTTGGTCAGCGCCAGTGTGGGAGCGTCGTTGGTGTCGGTCAACGTGACGGCGATGGTCTGGTCATCGGTCATGCCGGCGCTGTCGGTCACGCGCACGGTGACACGGTAGACGTTGTCGGAGTTGCTGTCGGTCGGCGTCTCGAAGTCGGGCGGCGCGACGAACGACAGCTCGCCGCCATCGGCATCCACTGTGAAGCGAGCCCCGTCGGCAGCCCCGCCAGAGCCGGGCGCCAGAATGGAATAGGTGAGCCCGTTGCCCTCCGTGTCGTTTTCCGGGTCGCTGGCCGCGATATCGGTAAGGAGGCCGGCGCCCTCGGCCACACTGAGTGCGATGCTCGCTGCCCCGCTGCCGGAAGTGATCACGGGGGCCTCTTCCACCCCCGTCACGGTGACCGACAGCGTGCCGTTGACGCGATCGCCGTCGCCGTCAGTCAGGGTGTAGGTGAACTGATCGACGCCATCGGGATTGTCGTCGGAGGCGACATAGGTGTAGCCGCCGTTGGCCCGGATGGTCAGCGTGCCGTGGGTGCCGGCGATGACGAGATCGCCGGAGCCCGGCAATGCGTGTGCGACGCCGTCGAATGCCACGGTCGTCATGCTGACCGAGCCGTCGTTGCTGCCGACGTCGTTGCTGCGCACGTTGCCGGTGACGCTGGCACCTTCCAGGACACCAGCGGTGTCCAGGGTCGCGACAGGGGCATCGTCGCTGATGCTCACTTGCACGAGGGCGTTGGCCGTATCGCCGTCGGCGTCGGTCGCCGTCACGCCGAAGTACAACTGAATGACGTCGTTGGCATTGGACGCATTGCTGTGGGAGAGGGGGGCGACCTGCGTGTAGGTCGCCAGTCCCGTCTGTGAGTTGACGTTGAACAGAAACACGAGATTGCCGCCGGCATAGCCCGTGTAGCTCGATCCGGAACTCTGGATAGTGACGAGGACGCCATTGGAATAAAGCGAACTACCGCTCGTCGCGCCCGTCACCAGATAAATGCCATTCGGTGCGATGGTGCCGGGCCCATCACCCCCGAAATCCACCGATACCGTTGTCTGCGCCGCCAGCGCAAAGCCACTTGTCTCATCGACGTTGATGCCTTGCGGCACCGTCACCACAGGCGAAGAATCCAAACCAGACATACTCACACCCACCAGAAGATCATAACGCGCGGCGCTGCGAGCCCACCCCGCTACACCACCTGAGCTGATAGGTGCCCTGACAGGGTTAATGACGCGTTAAGTCTGCGGTCAAACAATCACGCCAGGGAGCAGATATTTTTTGGAGTGATATTGGGCGTTGTGCCAGGGCTTTGCCAACGCAACTGGAGATGAGGGGCGAACCTCCAATGCGTGCTAAAGTGCCGCGCATTGCGCTTCCTGGCGATGCCGCGCGGTCGGCAGGGTCTGCGTGCGGGATCGGCAGACCATGCCAGTCGCGATCAGTCCAGGATCAGCAGCGCCATGCGCCGGGGACCGTGGGCGCCAATGACGATGCGCCCGCCGATGTCGGCGGTGCGGGAGGGCCCCGAGATGAGGTTCAGCGTGCGCGGCATCTGCCCCTTGCCGAGGCGCGACCGAATGCGGTCGTAGGCGTCCTCGTAGGTTGCGACGATATCGCCCGCGCGCACGACGACGATATGCGTCTCCGGCAGGAACCCCAGGGTGACGGGGTTCTCCGAGCCGGAGGCCAGAACCAGCGTGCCCGTTTCGGCGACGCCAGCTGAGGCAACCGAAAGGCCAGCGGTATCGGAGGGAGCGGCCGGGCCTGTCGCCGCGACGAGGCCAGCCGATGCCGCCCAGTCGAGACCGGCTAAGAGCGGGTCAGCGCCATGGCGCAGGGTAAGGGGCTGATTGCTGTTGCGCAGGTAGGCTGCGATCGCGGGCGGGATATCGGCGGACGTCGCCACGGGGATGACGGTGGCCAGATTGCGCGTCGCCTCGGTTTCGAACACGGCGCGCGGATCGGTGCCGGTTGCCGCCACTCGCGCGACCGGTGGCAACCGCGGAGGGTCGGCCAACC
>JBGSQO010000565.1:0-7016 GCA_041738055.1 Filomicrobium sp. | reverse complement strand
GGCGGCGACGAGATCGGCGCTCGAGGGGGCGGCATTGGCCTCGACCGACGCGCGGCGCGGCGTATCACCCTTGGCCGCGGCCAGCAACTCCGGCTTGGGGTCGGAGATGTTGCAGAAGTCCTTGTAAAAGATCTCGGTAATGGTCGCGATATCGCGCGAGTAGCCACGGTCGCCAGGTGACCACTTGCTGGTGAGGTCCGAGAATGTGATCGGGCGCTTGAAGCTCTTCTGCCACTTGGTCAGCACACCCCAGGCCTGCACGTTGCGCGTGCGCTCGGCCACCGGATTGTTCAGGCGCTGGCCGCTGTACATGGTGATGTGCTCGAGGTGGGCGCGAACGCCGGTCGCCACATCGGGGAAGCGCTCGCCCTTCACGCCGTTACCGGTGGCGCCGAGGCCGGCGAAGTTGTTCTGGTCGGCGTCGACGTCGCCGGTGTAGCGCAGGTTCGCCGTCTCGACGAGCATCTGGAAGAAGCCGACGTCCCAGCGGATGCCGAGGTCCTCGCCGTGGCGCATGTAGTGCACGGCTATGTCGCTGTAACGGCCATCGAGGCCGGGGTTTCGCCGCTCCAAATAGGCCATCAGGCGGCCGGGCGTCGCACAGGTCGGCACCTTATTGGTGTCGGTGGCGAGGATCGCGGGAAGCTCGGCTGCGGCCGCGGGGCTGGCGCTGGCAAGGACGGCGAGGGCGAGAGCAGCGGCAACGCGATGCAACATGGCAGGATCCTGCGGAGGTTCTGGCGCGGGTGCCGCGCCCATGACTTCACACCTTCATGGTTAATAGGCGCTTGACGGTTAACGGCCCATTAACGGAAACGACGGCGCCCCGGCGGGCACACGTCGAAGATGTGCGCCAGCAATGGGGCATGAGTTGGTACCGCCCGGGGAGGAATTGTGGCGGTCGCGCGACAGGAGCAACCTTGTCAAAGGACTTTAGTCGTTACCCCTTGCCCGCCGGCTGCTGGTCCGGGCACCAGGCGAGATGCTGGCCGCCGTCGAGTGCAATCATCTGGCCGGTCATGGCCGGCGCTGAAAGAATGAACCGGACGGCATCGGCCAATTCGCCCGGCGTGGGGCCGCGGCCGATGAGGGTGCTGGCGGATTCGGCTGCGAAATCGGCTTCGGATTGGTGGATGCTGCGCAGCACCGGCCCCGGCCCGATGGCATTGACGCGGACCTTCGGCGCCATGGCCTGGGCCAGCGTCCGGGTCGCCGTCCACAGCCCCGACTTCGAAATGGTGTAGGAGAAGAACTCCGGCGTCAGCCGCCAGACGCGCTGGTCGATGATGTTGATGACATTGCCGCGGGCGCCTTCGGGGAGTTGCCGGTACAGCGCGCGGGCGAGAAAGACGGGGGCTTTGAGGTTGATGGAGATGTGCCGGTCCCACAACGCCGGGCTCATGTCGTCGATGCTGTCGTTGAGGAAGGCCGATGCATTGTTGACGAGGCAGGTCACGGGGCCGAGCACCTCCGCGCAAGCCGGCACGAGTGCCTCGACGGCCAGGCAATCGGCCAGATCGGCCTGCAGAAGCGACGCCCTGCCGCCGGCAGCCTCGATCTCGGCGGCGAGGCTCTCGGCGTCCTCGCGCGAGGACTGGTAGTGGATGCCGACCCGCCAGCCGCGCCCCCCCAGATCGAGCGCGATGGCGCGGCCGATGCGGCGGGCAGCGCCCGTGATGAGGACGGTCTGCTGCGACGTCTCGGCTGGGTGGGTCATCGGGTGATCCGTCGTTTGCTCCTGGGTGGCGGTCTCTATAACGCACACTGGCGGCAAACCGATGAGGCGACTTGCCCGCCGCCCCTTGGGTCTCCGATCAAGCGCCCCTTGGTGCGCCTGCCGGTCGCCCCAAATTCCACAGCGCACGAATCATGTATAAATTTTATGCAACTTGAGTAGATTTCTGGCACTCACCCTCGAAATCTTGCTGTCATCGTGGGCGCGACTTGCGCAAGGTTTGATCAAAAAAGCTCAGTCGTGGCCAAACTGTTACAGCGTATTGTTCGCCGCTGTAAATCCAGTGATTTCCACTTGTGACGGGCGGCCAATTCCGGCTTCTTGGTGGCAACGGCGCTTGCGACTCAGTCTTCCGGTGCGGACCACGAAGGTCCAAGCGCGTGTCAGTTTCGATGGGGGTCTAATCAGATCATGACGCTACGCTCCAAGTTAATCTCTTCCGTGGCCGCGGCCACAATCGCTGGTCTCGCCATGTCGACGGCCGCTCTCGCTGACGGCATGGCCGGTGGCTCGCTCAAGGACGAGCCGGCGCCCGCTCCGGAGCGTCAGTTCACGTGGTCCGTCAATGGCGGCATCATGAGCGACTACGTGTTCCGCGGCGTGTCGCAGAACGATGAAGACCCGTCGATCTTCGTTGGCGCCGACGTCGGCTACGGCATCTTCTACGCTGGCATCTGGGCCGCTGAGGTGTCGGAGACGTTCGTTGCTTCGAACGCCGAAATCGATCTCTATGCCGGCATCAAGCCGGTGGTCGGCCCGGTGACGTTCGATCTGGGCGTGATCTACTACGCCTACAATGATCAGACGGCCGGCCCGATCAACGTCGACTACGTGGAACTCAAGCTCGGCGCCAGCATGTCGCCGTTCGAGAACGCCACCATCGGCGGCAACTTCTTCTACTCGCCCGACTATACGTTCGAGACCGGCACGGTTTACACGGTCGAGGGCTACGCCTCCTACACGCTGCCCCAGATGTGGATCTTCACCCCGTCGGTCAGCGCGTTGGTCGGCTATCAGACCAGCGAAGATGACGCCTACGCGACCTTCAACGGCTTCGACGAGTACGTCTACTGGAACGCTGGCTTCACGCTTGCTGTCGAGAAGCTCTCGTTCGACTTCCGCTACTGGGATAGCGACATCGAAGTTGGCGGCGGTGCAGTCGTCGACGATCTGGCCGACGAGCGCTTCGTGTTCACCGCGAAGGTCGTTCTGCCCTGATCCTCGGGTTCATCCTCACAGCCAATACATCTACGAAGGAGCCGGGACCTATGGTCCCGGCTCTTCTTCGTTTAAGCCTCCCCGAAACCAAGGCGCATGGCGGCCGGCGCGCAGAACGCGCGTCGCCATGCGCTCTCGATCATGAATTATCGCCGTCGAACAGACCGCCGAGACCGCCCAGGGCCGAGCCTTCGCCGACGCCGCCAGCCGAGTTCGCCAGCACGCGACCCGCGAGCCGCGAGAACGGCAGCGACTGCAGCCAGACCTTGCCGGGGCCGCGCAGCTGGGCAAAGAAGATGCCCTCACCGCCGAAGATCATCGACTTGACGTTGCCGGCGCGCACGATGTCGAAATCGACGTCCGCGGTCATGGCCGCGACGCAGCCCGTATCCACGTGCAACTCCTCGCCAGGAGCCAGCTCGCGCTCGACGACGCAGCCGCCGACGTGGACGAACGCGACGCCGTCACCCTCCAGCTTCTGCATGATGAAGCCTTCGCCGCCGAACAGGCCAGTCATGATCTTCTGCTGGAAGTGGATGCCGACCGACACGCCCTTGGCCGCGCACAGGAATGCGTCCTTCTGGCAGATCAGCATGCCGCCGACGTCGGACAGGCGGAACGGAATGACCGTGCCGGGATAGGGGGCGGCGAAGGCCACGCGCGCCTTGCCCTGACCCTGGTGCGTGAACACCGTCATGAACAGGCTCTCGCCCGTCAACAGCCGCTTGCCGGCGCCGAGCAGCGATCCGAAAAAGCCCTGCTTGGGCTGGCTGCCGTCACCGAATACGGTGTCCATCATGACGGCTGGGTGCTTGAACATCATCGAGCCGGCTTCGGCGATGGCACTCTCGCCGGGATCGAGTTCGATCTCGACGAACTGCATCTCCTGGCCCTTGATCTCAAAGTCGATGTCGTCGGCGACGCCCGCCCGCCGCTGGTGCGCCACGCGTATGATCGAGGGAACGGAACCAAACCCAGTCATGCAGAGTCTCCTGTTGCGAAGGATCGAATTTCGATGACAACTGCGTGGTGTCGCGTCATCATTTGACCGTAGTGCGTCGGCATTCAAGATGCCGTCGACTCGGCTGGGAGTTTGTGGCGTCGCCCCCCCCCAGCCGTTCATGATCGCCGGTTGTCCACAGGCTGGACCATCGGCCGCGCGCCTTTGCGCATTGTCGTCTCCCTGTCATGCACCATCGTTAGTGTTCGGCTTATCGAAAAGGCTGGTTGGGCACGTTTTTGTACTGCGTCTTGCCGTCAGCCTGCGAGTGGACGCGTCTTCGCCCTCTCTTTGGCGCACCACTCGACGGAGGCCAGTCTGGCGACTGACTTTCGGTCACACCCCGCTGCCGAGCCGGCTGTCGACTGGCCTCCCATCCCGTTTTGCGCCAGACGCGATGTCGAGGGTCGTCCCGTTGCGGCGCCCAGCCAGTCTACGGCGCGACTGTCGCAGCTGTGCACCAACTCCTCCAGAAACCTGCAAGTGCGAGAACTCGACGCGCGAATCCGTTATGTCGGATTCGTGAGATTGCGCCTGAGCCCCCACAGGCGTCCCAGCTGGACCTGATCGGACCGCGCGATACGCCCGGGCCGATCCGGTCTGGACCAAAGACAGCGGAGAACCGCGCGCATGCTCGTGGGAGAGTTCACCATGCTGACCTGGATCGTGATCGTGCTGCTGGTTGGGGCGACGATGGCCGTCGCGGCCCTCTGGCTCGCACCGAGCGCACCTGCCGGCCGTGTGCGATATGCCACCGCCCCGGACGGGCCGGTCCCGTTCGGCTACAAGATGGCGTGGCTGGCCATCAAGACCGACGACACGATGGGGGTCGCCTCGGTGATCGGCCTGCGGCAAGTCGAGGATGCGAACTGGAATTCGGGGATCGGCACCGTCTACGACGATGAACTTGGCGCTCAGCGCATTTTCCTGTCGCCGCCGGTGGAGGGCTGGACGCTGGTCGTCGGACTTGCCTTGCCGCATCCGGTCGGACCGCAGTTCGTCGACAAGCTGACACCGCTGCTGCTGCGTCTCGGCGGCACCTACAGCGAAGTCCAATACTACTTCACTTACCCGATGATCGACTTCTTTGCCTGGGCGCGGGTCTCGAACGGCAAGCTGGTCCGGGCCTTCGCGCTCGGCGACGAGGGGATCATCTGGAACAAGGGCAAACCGAGCAAGGAAGAGCGGGCCCTTGGCCTGCGGTTGTTCGAGCTGCGCGGCGTGCGCGGTCGCAAGGGCGACGCCGGGGGGGAACTGGTGCTTTACCCCACCGAGGAGCATGTGCTGCAGATCGCGCGGGGCTGGGGGCTCGATCCGCTGAGCCTGGGTCATCTGCCGCCGGCCGGAACCAGCGGCTTCGTGTCGTTCGCGCCGGCCGAATGGCGCGCCGAGAGGGCCCGGCAGCGGGCCGCTTGACGCGGTAATACCGTCCCGCCGATGTTTCGACACAGGGTCTGTTCGGTCGGCGGGACGGTATTGTCTCTTGTTTGCGCCTTCCGACACTCGTTCCTCCGATCCCGGCTCGGGGGCCGGGAGGCCGGAAGGCGCAGCCTGCCGTAAGGTGTGTCTCAACTTCCGCGGGCTGGTATCAGGCGGCCGCCACGTCGAGGCGCACCTTGCTTCTCGGGAAGAGCAGGATCTCGGCCGTGGCCGCAACCTGGGGAGCCGGGGTGAACGCCACGCTGGGAGCGATGAGACGCCCGATGGGACGCAGCCCGCCATTGACAGCGCGCTTGCCGCTCGCCGACTTCGGAATGGGCTTGCCGGCCGGAGCGAGGCGCGTCGGTCGTTGGGCCGCACGGGACGATGGCCGGTTCAGACGCTCGACCGACTTCAGCCGCTGGGCCAAAAGGAAGGTCTGCTGGCTGCCCGCCCACGCCGCAACCGGGTGAACGCCGATGGTTTCGGGGTTGGTGTCGATGCTCGCGGCGTCGATGTTGGCGACCGCGATGTCCAGACCGTCTATGGCTTCCGCAGCGCTCTGCGCCACGATCGCCTCGGTTGTTTCCGCCAGTGACGCGAGCATCGGCGTCGCTTCTGCCGGCAGGTCGCCAGCCAGAGGGGCAACGAGCGTGGTCATGGACGGCTTCGTCCGCCCGCGGGTCAGAAACCCGAAGATGCGCATGAAGAATGAACGCGACGTCTCATCTTGCATTGGCTAATCCCGCCTTCGCTTCTTGCAAGTTACTCGAGACCCAATGTCTCGATCCATGGTCGTAAGCTCGCACGGCGGCGGTTAACAGCACTTGAAACGATGTTCTTTAAAGAACCAAATTCGTTCGTTTCTATCTAGAGTTGCAAAATGGAAACCCTCGCCATGAGCACAACGAGGGACTTCGGCAACATTGAGCTGTTGCAATCCGACAAATCCGCAACAACTGGCACTATGCTGCCGTGCTGGAGCCTCCGGACAGGGCGGCCATCTGGCGGGCGATCAGCACGTCGAGCAGACCGTCGTAGGGCACGGTGAACAGCGTCAGCCCACGCGGATCGGCGGCCCAGGCGGACAGGGCCTCGGCAAAACCGTCATCGGGATCGCCATCGCCGTCGGGCGCGACCACGGTCTCGACGAAGGCTGATTCCGACAGCGGCACGAACGGGATCGATACGGCTTCGAAACGTCCGTCCGGCCAGCGGTAGGGAGCAGCCATCACGCTGAAGCACACGATGCGGCCCGCAGCCTCGCACGTCGCCAGCGCGCCAATCACGATACGCGAGGTCTCGAAGCCCTCAGGCGGGCGATAGGTCCAACGCTGACCTGCGGCAAGTTGCATGGCAATCACCTTCCCCGCTCCCGGTCATCTTCGGTACCTGCAATCGCCCGAAGTCAACCGGCATCCCGTCAATCGAATTTGCCGCCGCGGCGCTGGCGCGACCCCACGCCGTTACGATCTGATACCGCTGCACACGCGAATGAGTATGCCAGCGATTGCGACGGATATGCGGCCGAAGCCGGCTACCGGACGCCGTCCTCGACGGCACTCGGGTTCGGCTCTGCACGCGGCGCCACAGCGGTTTGCCAGCCCGAGGCTGCCTTGTCCGCCGCAGCAGCGGATTGCTCGG
>JBGSQO010000556.1:0-4136 GCA_041738055.1 Filomicrobium sp. | reverse complement strand
GCCGGAGGCCCCGGCGGCCTGCGCGACCGCCGGAGTTCCCGTCTCATCGTCGTCGTCTGCCATTCTCACGCGCTGCTCGTCACGCCGGTGCCGATGGGGCAGGAGACGCCCGTGCCGCCGAGCCCGCAATAGCCGCTCGGCACCTTGGCGAGATACTGCTGGTGATAATCCTCAGCGTAGTACAGTTCCGGCGCCGGCAGGATCTCGGTCGTGATCGTGCCGAGCCGCTTGTCGCTCAGCGCCTGCTGGTAGGCGCGCCTGGTGGCCTCGGCCGCCTCTGCCTGGGCCGCCCCGAAGGTGTAGATGCCGGAGCGGTACTGCGTGCCGACGTCGTTGCCCTGGCGCATGCCTTGGGTCGGATCGTGCGACTCCCAGAAGGTCTTGAGCAGCATCTGATACGAGATCACCTTGGGGTCGAACACGACGAACACAACCTCGTTGTGCCCGGTGCGGCCCGAGCAGACCTCCTGGTAGGTGGCGTTGGGCGTCGAGCCGCCGGCATAGCCGACCGCGGTCGAGAAGATGCCGGCGCCGAGCTGCCAGAACTTGCGCTCGGCCCCCCAGAAACAGCCGAGCCCGAACATGGCCGTCTCGAGCCCATCCGGGAACGGGGGCTTCAGCGGGGTCCTCAGGACGAAGTGCGTGCGGGCGGTCGGGATCGGATCGGCCCGGCCGGGAAGAGCGGTGGCGTTCGTCGGCATCTCAACCTTCTTCAAGAACGAGAACATGGGGGATTGCCCTGCCTTTTGTAGGTTTGCGTCCGCCTGATATAATCGAGTGCGAGCCTTGCGCGAAGCCGCACGGGCCATCACTTCGCCGCGACTGGCCGGTGAATTGGCGGGCCATCAGGAGAGCCGAGACATGACGACCGCCGCACGCGCCGACACCAGGGCCGCGCCCGATCCGACCGCGCCGTTTCGCCCGCTCGACATCTATCAGGCCAGCGCCATCCGCATCATCTTGTTCTCGTTCGTTTTTCTCCTGCTGCTCCCGTTCTTCGTCAGTCTCGGCCCGATGCTCTACTCGCGGCTGTCGCAGGACCTGTGGCTCGGCACGCCGGGCCTCATCGTCACGGCCATCGCCTTCAGTGCCCTGATGCTGCTGATCCTCGTCAGCCTCGTCCATTCGATCCGCGCCCGCGTGGCCCTCGGCCAGACCCGTGTCCGCCTGACACTGCCGCAAACCCGCTCGTTCCTGCCGCTGGTCGGCTACCGCACCCACGACATCGCCTACGCCGATATCGCCGCCATCGAGGTCCGCCGCGAGATCTACGGCAGCTTTCTGGCCCCCGTCCTGCTGAAAGGCGCGCGCATCCGATTGAAAAGCGGCGAGAGCGTCCAGCTGGGTTACGTCAGCGAAGCCAACGCCGACCCGATCCTGCCGTACAGCGAGATCGCCGAGAAGATCGCCGCCCGCGCCGGTGTCGAGATCATCGACCAGGGCGATGTCCGCCGCTCGCTCGTGCGCAAGATGATGGGAGCGCCCGCAGCCGAGGCCGATCTGAAGCCGGTCGACGCCGTGACCGTGGCCGCCATCAACCAGCGCCACGACATGTTCATGCTGCTGCTGGTCGGCGGTCTCGTGCTGCTCGTTGCCTATGGCATCCTGACCGACCGCGACAGCGATATCGGCCATGCTCGCCCCCTGGCGACACCCAGCGAACCGGCCAAGACCGCACCTGCCGCGCCGTCCGCCGCGAAGCCAGCCGTCAGACAATAAGTATTGTTCGGCTGTTCAGTTCGCGAAGACATAGACGGCAAAACGGCGGCGCCCGAAAAAGGCTGCGATCGCGCTGATGAGGCCGAACAGCAGGAAGGTCGGCAGGTTCACGACGACGCCGATGCCATAGGTCCAGACCGCTGGATGCAGCGCCCGCCCGACGGCCGCCTCGGCGGCCTCCAGCGAGCGCGGCGCCAGTGAAGCCCAGTGCTCGGAAAACAATGTCGGGCGGAACGGGGCAACGCCGTTGAGCGCCGGGGTTGCATCCGCGACGAGTGCGACGATGGCCACGATCACCGTCACGAACGACAGGAACCGCAGGGCCGGCCGGCCGACGCTGACGAACAACAGCCCGAGGCCCGCGATAATGCGCCAGACGAGCCGGACGAGGAACGTCGCGACATGCCACGGCACCACGACGAACAGGCGCGCGTAATGCACGATCTGGTACAGAATGACCATGCCTGAGCGACCCTCCTGTCGACTGGTGCCGGCTGGACGATCGTATCCCGCGCGTTCGTGTCCCAGCCTGCGGATGTAGAGCCTTCTTTGCGGGAAAGTTCAAGCACACGCTGAGACTTGAGGGCTAGTGAAGTGCGAAGGGGCCTTGCCCCCTCGACCCCCACCAAGGGCTAAGCCCTTGGAACCGTTACCGGGAGCTCATGGCACGTCCGTCGCCCAGACGAGGGCAAACAGGCTTCGCCTGCGCGGGGTCCGGGGCGGCCCAACACGGGCTTGCCCAGTGTTGGCCAAACAAAAAAATCGAGCCCCGGCTTCACTTCACTGAACAGCACGCGTAGGCCGCGCAGCCAGCACCGGCCGGGATTTCCCCAAGCGGGCGTAAAAAGCGTCATAGCTCCGCTCCAGCTTGCGGGCGAGGTCCTGATAGCGATCCACGTCCTTCAAGCGAAAATCGTAGCACAGCGGGGAGAGTTCCGGCTCGGCGCCGGGCAGGCTCATCAGATCGCTGACGCGGGCAAAGGTATAGCCCTGCTCGGCGAGCTTTTCGACGATGCGCGGGATCGCGTCCTGCGTGCGCCAGCCGCGGCCATTGGCGTGGAACAGCACGATCGAGCCGGGCCGCACATGGCGAAGCACCGCCTGCTCCATGGCCTCGACCGTCTGCCCCTGCCAGGGATCGGCGGACGAGACGTCCCACTGGATCGCCGTCAGCCCGTAGGATTCCACCGTCCGGATCGCCTCGGCGTTGCAGGCGCCGAACGGAAAACGGAACAGGCGCTGCACTGGTTCGGCATTGGTGTGGGCGGGCCGCGCCCCGGTCCGGTCGAGGCACTGGCGGGCCTCCAGCGCGTCGTAGGTGCGGCCGTAGGCGATCTGCGCCGCGCCGACTTCGGTGTGCATGGCCTCGGGCGTGAGGATCTGGAAATTGCGATGCTCCCAGGCGTGGTTGCCGATCTCGAACAGCGGATCGCCGAGGATCTGCTGAGCGCGCTCGGGGTGGGTCTCGAGCCACTTGCCACCGGCAAAGAAGGTTGCAGCCACCCCCTTCTGGCGCAGGACATCGACGATTCCACCCTGATAGCCGGCCACCTCGGAGGGCTGCTCGCACAGGTCGAACGTCAGCGCCACGACCTTCTGCCCGGCCGGCAGCTTGACCCGGCGGACGACCTGACCGGGGGCATGTGGCACCGGCCGCGCCATCGTGAGCCGCCCTTCGGGCACCGGGCGATAGGCTTCAGCCACGCTCTTGGTAATGGCGCCTTCGGCCGGCCGCGATGCCAACTCGGCCGAGGTCCAGCACTGGGCGCGGGGCCCCGCCTCGACGCGTGGACCAGTTGCCATGACCACGAGGCCCGCCAGGACCATCGCAATCGGCGACAATCTTTGCGCAATCGGCGTTACGGAGTTCATCTGTCGTCCGGCCTTCTCTTGTGCTGTCTCGGCAAAACAGCCGAGGTTCAAACCCGCTGCAGGTGTACCTGATAACCTGAGCCGGTCCAGCCTAGCCCCTTGGAGGCTCTGCCTCCAAACCTCCGCCTCCAGCCCTAGGCCTTTGGAAACCCTCTCCACAGGTGCGCCCTCAGCCGCGATACAGCAGGCCCCGGCGCACGAGGGCCTTCTCCACCTCCACCAGAGCCGGCACGATGGCCGCCGCCGCAATACAGATGAGCAGGTCGCCGAGGCTCAGCGGCACGGTGTTGAAGACGCCGTTCAGCGCCGGCACGTAGATCAGCGCCAGCTGCAGGCCAAACGTCAGCGCGACCGCGCCCAGCAGCGCCGGATTGGCGAAAAACTGGCGCGAGACCAGCGGCACCGTCTCCGAGCGGATCGCGAGCACATGCCCCATCTGCGCGAACGTCAAAACCGTGAACACCATGGTCTGCCAGGTTTCCGCGCGGCCCGTCGCCATGGCCCACCACTGCACGCCCACACAGACCAGGCCGATCGCCAGCCCG
>JBGSQO010000547.1:0-2711 GCA_041738055.1 Filomicrobium sp. | reverse complement strand
ATCGAGGCTCTCCCGCGGGTTGCCGCTCCCCGCCGTCGCTCTTCAGCTCGACGACCCGCTTGCGCGGGCTCCGGCGCTCCAGAGCCGCAAGGGCGGACTGCCGGGCCCTGAGCGAGGTCACGATAGAACAGGCACGTGCCGAGAGACGGCTCGCGGTCGCCTCGTCCACACCCTCGTCATCGGCGAACAGCTTCCTGAAAAAGCGGTCCTTCGCCGGTCCGGACAGCTTCTTGGTGGTGTCGGTCATGGACCCACTCCGTTGGGGTCAGATGGGAAGTGACTGGGACAACTCGGCGTAGAGCTGACGCATGGTGTCGGCCGCAGTGCCATATTTCTCGGTGAGGGTCTGGCGCTCGTCCGACCAGAAGAAGGCGTTGGCCAGTTCCGGCTGCATCGGCAGCTGCGTGTTGAGCGTCGGATGATCGGCGGCGATGGTCTCGATCATGATGCGATCGGCGCCCACCGGCCGGACATAGTTGGCCAGGCAGCGATAGCGCCGCTTCTCGGGCTCAATCTCCATCACCTCGTCCTTGCGCAGTTTGCCCTCGATGATCTCGGCGATCTTGTCGACGGCAAACTCCGACACGCTGTCGGGGCGGAAGGGGACGACGACCATGTCGGCGAGCTTCAGGGCGGCTGCCGTTGCCGTCGACAGGCCCGGCGCGCAATCGAGGATGATCACCTCGGCCAGCGACGAGGCCACCTCGATCGACTGGCGGAAGTGCCCGGCGCAGCGCGACTTGGCTTGACGGAAGGGCGTGTTGTTGCGGGAATAAAACGATATGAGTTCGTCCTGCATATCCTCGAAGCGCAGCGAGCCCGGCAACAGATCGATGCCCGGCAGCTTGCCGCCCTCCATCTCCAGGTCGGAGACGTTGCGCAGGATATAGTCGCGCATCGGCTTGGCGGTATAATTCTTGTCCTCGATATAGGCCGCGATATTGACCGACTTCTTCTGCGCCTCGATCCAGTTGGCATTGCCGATCAAGATCAGCGACGAATTGGATTGCGCATCCAGATCGATAAGCAGCACGCGCTTGCCGCCCCACACCGCGAAGGCGTGGGCGAGCATCACCGAGACTGTCGACTTGCCGACGCCGCCCTTTCGGTTGGCGACTGCTAGGAAATACCCCATGTCTGTACGTTCCCTGTTGAATTGGGAGGGCGCCCGAGCAGTCCGGCACGGGGCTGGACGTGACGAGAGCGCAACCTGCCGCTGCTATGCGCCGATTCCCGCGCCGCGGTCAGCCCCTCCGCGTCTCATTGGCGCAAACCGGACGTGTTCGGCTGTTGGCGGCCATCGGCGGCCACGTGTAAGCATTGCACATCGTTTGTGATGACAGGCTGACAGCGGCTCCGGCATAAGGTGGCGTCAAACGCGCCGACTCGGGGGAGTAAGCGCCGGACCACCGCCGGACCCACCGCATACCGGCACCAGACGAGACGAGGGAACGAGCATGGCACGACGCTATTTCGGCACCGACGGCATCCGCGGGCTGGCCAACCGTCATCCAATGACGTCCGAGGTGGCGCTGAAGGTCGGCATGGCCGCCGGCAAGCTGTTCCGCAACGGCGAGCAGGGCCATCGTTCGCGCGTGGTCATCGGAAAGGATACACGGCTGTCGGGGTACATGCTGGAAGCCGCCCTCATGTCGGGGTTCACGGCGGTCGGCATGGACGTGTTCCTGCTCGGGCCGATGCCCACTCCGGCGGTTGCCATGCTGACGCGCTCGCTGCGCGCCGACCTCGGCGTGATGATTTCGGCCTCCCACAACCGCTTCGACGACAACGGTATCAAGCTGTTCGATCCGGATGGCTTCAAGCTCTCCGACGAGGTCGAACTGCAGATCGAGGCCATGATCGAGGGCGATCCGGCACTGCTGCTGGCGGCTCCCGATGCCATCGGCCGGGCAACGCGGGTGGAAAGCGCGCAGGAGCGCTATATCGAATACGCCAAGCGCACGCTGCCGAAGAATTTGCGCTTCGACGGCCTCCGGATCGTCATCGACTGCGCGCACGGCGCCGGCTACCGGGTGGCTCCCGACGCGCTATGGGAGCTGGGCGCCGAGGTCATCAAGATCGGTGTCGAACCCAATGGCCGCAACATCAACCACAAGTGCGGATCGACGGCACCGGATGCCCTGATCGAGAAGGTCAAGGAAGTGCGGGCCGACATCGGGATCGCCCTCGACGGCGACGCCGACCGCGTGGTCATCGTCGACGAGACGGGCAAGATCATCGACGGCGACCAGCTGATGGCGGTGATTGCCGATAGCTGGCACCGGCGCGGGCGCCTGACGGCCGGCGGCATCGTCGCGACCGTTATGTCGAACCTCGGCCTCGAGCGCTATCTGCAGGGCCAGGGGCTCAACATGGCGCGTACGCCGGTCGGCGACCGCTACGTCGTCGAGTATATGAGGAAGCACGGCTACAACGTTGGCGGCGAGCAGTCCGGCCACATCGTGCTGTCGGACTTCACGACGACGGGCGACGGTCTCGTCTCCGCGCTGCAAGTGCTGGCCGTGGCGGTGGCGACCGACCGGCCGGTGTCGGAAGTGTGCGCCCGCTTCGAGCCGCTGCCGCAGCTTCTGGAGAACGTCCGCTATTCGGCCGGCAAGCCCCTCGACGACGACCGCGTGAAGAAGGCCATCGAGGCCGCGAAGGTTCGGCTCGGCAACTCCGGCCGGCTGGTCATCCGCTCCGGCGCGGGC
>JBGSQO010000514.1:0-3744 GCA_041738055.1 Filomicrobium sp. | reverse complement strand
ACGTCCAGACCGCGACCGGCGGGATCGATCGGCCGAGGCGGCTGGACAACGGCGCGGCGAGGAGCAGCGTTGCCCGGACCGGCTGTGCGCTTGACCCGCACGAATGGAGCCTTGCCGACCTTCTTCTGGACGCGCTCGACGCGGCGGACCACGACCGTGCGCCGCTCCTCGGGCGTCACGCGACGTACCAACTCGCGTCGGATGACACGCTGCGGACGCAGACCGCGTGCGGGGCGGTAGACGCGAGCAATCGTGCGCGGGCCGTCGTTCCGACCGCCACGGACATAGCGGCGCTGATCGTAATTATTGGTGATGACGACGCGCGTCAGCGTGACGGGCCGGCGCGCGCGGCGGCGGATCACCTCGAAGTCGACACCGCGGTTGACATAGCGGTGGTTCACGATGACCAGCGATTGCGCCCGCCGCGAAGTGTGCCAGACGTCGCGATGCCGGCGCTCGTGCCACGGCACGATATGACGGTGCACACGCGGCAACAGGAAGTCGTCGAAGCTCGAGAACACCCAGAGCGGTTCGTATTCGGGATCGTCGTAGATGTCTGTGCGGTCGTAGACCGGACCGGAATAGTTGCGCTCACGGCGCGGCGAGATGGTCGGCGGCAACGGTGCCCAACCGATGTGATCGTCGCTCTCGCGCCAGGCGACCCAGGCCGGCGCCCACTCCTGGCCGGGGACCCAGTACCAGCCGTACTCGTCGTCGTTGCCCCAGCGGCCGAAGTGATAGACGACCCAGCCGAACGGCTCGTCGGAGACCCACGTCCAGCCGGTCTCGTCGTCCTTGGCCCAGCGGCCGAGGGTGTAGGGTCGCCAATCGTCGTCGTCGACCTCGGGAGCCCAGACCTCCCCGTGCTCGGGATGCTCGAACCAGCGGCCGTGGTCGTCGAGGGCCTCGTAGATGACATCCATCGAGATGTCCTCGTCGCCGTCGCGCTCCTCGCCGGAGCCCTGCGCCAGGGCTGGTGCCGCTGGTGCGATCGCCGTCAGCATTATGGTGACGGCGGCCAATGTGAGCGCCAGCACTCGTACAGCACTGCCCCAATGTTTCGTCAAGGAGACCATCAAGAGACCCTTTCCCTGGTCCATCGTCCCGTGTCGGCCGATCGCTCGATGGATGTGATCGATCCGGTTCCGGCGTCGTTCCCGCGACGGCTTCGACGCCATCGATACTGATTGCTATGACGTTTGGAGCCTGAACACGCGCTGAATGTGGCGGTACCACGCCAGCGAGTGCCACTGCTTGCTAATACCACAAGCCTGGAAAACGGTAACGGGGCCGCATCTCGCTCGGTCCGAAGCCGGTTGGCGACAGCATTGGCCCCTCGATCACCGCAATCGGCGCTAGCTGGCGTTCATGCACGAGGTCGCGCAGACGGGCGATCCGCTCGCTGGTTTCAGGGTGGGAGCGCAGCAACGAGGGCTGTGGGACGCGGCGGCCAGGGACGGGGAACATCAGGTCCTCCCAGAAGCGGCCGGTGTAGCGTTCCAGCCGGGCGAGCGCACTGGCCAGCCCCATCGGATCGCCGGTCAGCATCGCGCCCTCGAGGTCGGCGTCGAATTCGCGCGCCCGCGACAGGCCGAGCTGCATCAGGCTCATCAGGGTCGGGGCCAGATACAGAACGAGGATGCCCCACCAGGAGATCGTGCGGTCGCCGTTGGCCATGCCGAGCAGGTTCCAGACCGCCAGCAGCAGCGCGACATAGGACAGCATCTGCACGAAGCGCGTCATGATGTCGGCCAGCCCCATCAGGGCGAGGTCGTTGTTGCGGATGTGGCTCATCTCGTGGCCGAGGACGGCGGCGATCTCGCGCAGGGTGAGGCGGCGGATGAGCCCCTCGGTGAGCGCGATGGCGGCCGAATTGGGCGTGCCGGTTGCGAAGGCGTTGAGGGTTGCCGACGGCAGGATGTAGAGGCGCGGGCGAGCCGGCAGCTCGGCGCGGGCCGTGAGTTCATCGGTCAGCCGGGACAGCGGATCGCTGCCGGGGACGACGAGGCTGGCCCCATAAAGGCGCATGACCGTCTCGGGCGGGACTTGAGGGGCGAGCACGGCGAGGCCTGCAATCACGAAGAGCCCGGCCAGGACACCCGACGGACCCGACAGCAGGAAGGCGGCGATAGCCACGATGGCGCCCATCCCGCCGATCAGCAGGGCGGAATGCAACAGGTTGCGCTGCCGGTGTTCGGCCAGGGCTTTGGCGTCGAGAAAGGGGCTCATACCGTCCGGAAAACCCGCTGACTCATCTGACTATCCGGGTGGCCGGACGGTATTACTCTTTCTTTGCGCCTTCCGACACTCGTTCCGAGAGCCGGCCGGAAGGCGCAGCCTGCCGCAAGCGATGCGTCAGGATTTCGTTCGGTTGGTATCATACCGTCCCGCCCCTCCCTGGGTGCGATGGGTGCGAGTAAATCGGTCGTATCACTAAGCGCACGATCGCGACAATCCCATGAAAGGGCCGGGCCGCAGACGGCGGGATCAGAATTTCGCCAGCACGGCAGCGTCCGCGGCGGCGTCGGAGGGAGGCGCGCCGTGGGCGAGGATGGCCGGGACGATCTGCTCGGCCTTGCTCACGATGGAGAAGCTGACGTCCAAGCCGTTGCGGATGAACTGGTCGGCCTTCATGTGGGCCAGCAACTCGACGAATGGGCTCCAATAGCTCTCGATATTGGCCAGCACGATGGGCTTCTTGTGGCGGCCGAGCTGCGACCAGGTCAGCTGCTCGACGAGTTCCTCCAGCGTGCCGATGCCGCCGGGCAGCGCCACGAAGGCGTCCGAGCGCTCGAACATCATCTGCTTGCGGGTGTGCATGTCGGGGGTGACGACCAACTCCTGCACGTCCTTCAAGGCGTGCTCACGATCGGTCAGGAACTGCGGAATGATGCCGGTGACGTGGCCGCCGTGGGCGATGGTGGCGCGGGCGACCTCGCCCATCAGGCCCAGGCCGCCACCGCCATAGACCAGACCGATGCCGGCCTCGGCAAGCGTGCGGCCGAGTGTCCGGGCGGCCTCCGCGTAGGCGGGATTGGTGCCCGGACCCGAGCCGCAGTAGACGCAGACGTTCTGGACGCGGGCGGCGGGCAGGCCCTTGGACGTGCGCGGGGACTTGACCGGGGGGGAGGTCGTCTTGGCTTTGCTGCCGGCCATGGGGTCAACTCATCCTTCCTCGTTGCCGTATCGGGCGCGACCGGTGGCCGTCTCGCGGCTGTTCCGGCTTCCTGGTGTCGTGTTCGGGCCGTCCTCGAAGCGTCGTCGTCATCGTCGTTCAGCCCTCGAGCCTGCTCCCGATCTGCGCCAGCAGCATGACGGTTTGGGGACAATCCTGGGCCGGCCTTCACGGTGTTATGGAGAGGCCTCCTACCGAAGAATGCAAAGGGCGTGCCCTGGCCAATGCCCGCATCATGGCGTTAACCACGGCGCGGCGTCGAGGCTGTCAGAACGCCGGCGTCATTGGAAGGTGGCTTGAACTGTGCTTAAGCTCGCCGAGACTGGCTCGAGCGGTACGAAAACGGCTGTAAACCCCGGCCAGACCGTAGAGTTTTGCGTGTGCATCGGCAGGAACCTTGGTGTGATGGGTGAGTGGCGTCTGTCGACGGGCTTCATTGTATTCGGCGTCTTCGGCGTTGCACTGGCTGTCGCACGGGCGCCGTCCGTCACCGCACACAGCGTGGACGGCTGGCAGATCGCGGGAGCCGGGCGGCTGACGATCGCCGCACCTGATGTTCGCCGTGCCGG
>JBGSQO010000500.1:0-2940 GCA_041738055.1 Filomicrobium sp. | reverse complement strand
GGCTTCGAGGTCGGCGATCGGGGTTACGCGTGATTTCAGCAGCGCGATGGCGTCGTGATGCGCCATGCGCTGGGCACCCGGTCGGAAACAGTCGTCGACGAGCAAGGGGGACTTGGGGGCGTTCGGAGCCATGGGTCTCTCGCGTGGGGGCGGATGCGGCCACACGCTCGGTACGCTCTGGAGGAGACGCACGCAGCGGCCGGAACGACGCCACGATGCAGCATTGCATCAGCGTGTGCCAGGGCCGGCAGCGATTGATAATCGCAAAGTACCCCGTTGCGCGGCCTCAGGTCGGCCCGCTACAGAGATTGCAACAAGACGAACAATCCGATCCCGAGTGCCGGACCGGCCAAGGTGGCGAAGACCACCACGGCGACTGATTTGGCTTCCATGACTGACGACCCCGCTTCAACTTACGCATTGACCTTACGTCGAGTGGTGGCAGCGGGACGCCCATTTCCCTTCTGCGTTCGACCAAGGCGATCGAGATGTTACTCCAGCATTATCTCTCCGCCATTGTCGTTTTCGCACAACTGTCATCATCCCGTCATGCCCAACGACCCCGAATCGAGGTGGTGCTCCGTCGGTGGCTGGCCACATCGACGCTGTGGCGATGAAAGATTATGTAGTCCATTCAAGAGATTAAGCTCAGGCTCCTGGCATGCCACAACCAAGTCGCTCGTCTCGCGCGATTCTCTGCTCAAAGTTCAGAAACTCACCAAGCAGATCAAAATTATGTGGATTGTGGCGAGTTGGCAACATTTTTCTATCGACAAAAGCGCGAACTACCGCAGATCGAACAACTTCAGCTGGTGCTCGTCCTGTCCCTTGGTCTCCCGGGCGAGTTGCTCGATGCGGTCGAACGGCACCTGCTCGGCCTGGATGAGTGAGCGCTGCGCCTTCATCGACCGCACCAGTCCCTCCTGCACGAGGTGGAATTCACCGACCGTCTGGCCGGGCAGAACGGCCGCCGCATCAAGCCCGCTCTCCGATTGGAACGCGGCCTTGAGCTTCCTCAGCGCCGTATCCTCGCGCACGCGGCCGATGAACCAACTCGTGATCTGATCGCGGCTCTTGTAGTCGAGATCGCCCGGCGACTGAGTGGCGAGCATCAGGCCGAGACCAGCCGAGCGGGCGCGCTTCAACAGCGATTGCAGCGGCTCGGCGGTCGCCGGCTTGGCGTTGGCGGGAATGTAGAGATCGGCCTCGTCGAACATGACGACCGCTTGCAGTTCGTCATTGGGGTTCCTCTGGCAGAACCGCAGCGCCTCCGACAGGAACTGCGAGACCCAGAACAGGATGTTCTCGTTGTCGCCGAGGAAGCCCGTGTAGATGATCGACAGCCGCGTCTGTCCCGGCCTCGCATACTTGCCCAGCCCCAGGAAGCTCTCCATGCTCATTGGCTCGCCGCCGCCCTCGAACAGGGCCGCGTTGCGATGGCGCAAGCTGTCGAGCTGAGCGACCAGATCGCGCCGGATCTTGCCCGAAGGGTCCATGCGCTGCGTGCGGTCGGTCAGCTGGGCGTCCTCGTCCTCGAGCAGCTCGATGAGATCGCCGAGCGTAACCTCCCTTGCCGAGCGCCCGCCCAAAATGCGCAAGGCAACCGACAGCGTGCCCGATTGCTTCTGGTGCGTGGCCGAGTTCTTGAGATGCAGCATGTCGCCGAGCGCGGCTGCCGACAGGTTGGCGAGCAATTGCTGCTCGTGCTCCGGCAACTCGCTGATGCCGGTGGGCAGCAGCGTGATGGAGATCGGCCGCCCCGTCGCTCGCCCCGGCGTGTAGACGGCCACGTCGATGGCATCGCCGAGCTTCTCGCGGTCGGACCGCCGCTCGGCTGCCTCGTCGTCCTGCATCCGCCAGACGTCTGGGTTGGCGTAGGAGCACAAGTCGCCCTTCCGATCGATCAGGATCGCCGGGATGCCGCGCTGGAGCAACTGCTCGATCAGCGACAGCGCGAGCGTCGTCTTGCCCGAGCCCGAGCCGCCGAGTACGGCGGAGTGCCGCTTCATCACGCTCATGTTGAGGGTGATGGGCTTCGGCTTGGCACTGATCTCACGTCCGGCCAGGATGCTGCCCGACAGCGCACCGTTCTCGTCGAGCAACTCCGAAACGGGGAGCACGTCGTCGTTGTCGGCGACCACCGCCGGTTCGGCCACAGACGGCGCAAGGCTCCCCGCCGCCGATGGCAGTATCGCGTGCGCAGGGCTGGCCGGCGGTCCGAACGCCGCCGCCAGCATGTCGCTGTAGTCGGAAACCGTTGCCGGAGCCGGCAGCAGCGCCGGAGTAGGCCGTGCGTCGGTGATTGCCTTCACGACCGGCCGCACCAGAAGTTCGAGCCGCAACAGCTTGGAGATGGGGTGCACGGAATTGGACAGCAGCTTGGCTTCGGTGAACCACTCCTGGAAACCCGGATCGCTGCGATGGTGTTCGTAGAACTGCCGGATGGTCAGCATCGCCTCCCATTCCGAGCCTGGGATCAGGATCTGACGTCCGCCATTCAGGACGTAGCTCTTGAAGGCGACAGCCGTCTGGTTCTTCTTGTTGGGAGGAAAATCGGAGGCCCTGAGCATGGTGCAGGTCTTGCCTGCCGGCATCGACGACAGCACCTGATCGATCTGGCGCTTCAACCCGCCGCCCTGCGAGGGCTTGTTGCAAAGGAAGATCCGGCCGGCCATGTCGAGCCCGTTGGACTGCTTCAGCCACAGGTCGACGGTCGGCACATCGTCGGCGATCTCCACGCGCTCGATGCGCAGATTGATGGCCTCGCCCCACTCATCTGCAGCCAGTTGCAACGCACCCGTCAGCGTCAGCATCTTCTCGTGATCGTCCGACGGCACCTCGGCGGCGAATTCGTTGCGGAACCGCTCCCAATGCGCCCGGTAGTCGATGCGTGGCACGCCCGAGGTGCCCGAGGTGCCGCGCACGGGCTCCGGCTCCCCC
>JBGSQO010000487.1:0-2937 GCA_041738055.1 Filomicrobium sp. | reverse complement strand
CGCCCGCCTCGCCGATCGCTCCTGGGAGGCCGGCCGCCAGTTGCCGACCTGGAACGAGACCGCCCGCCGAGTCGCCGCTGCCATCCTGGGTCTCCACATATGACCGGTTTCTCTGCCGACTGGCTGGCGCTGCGCGAGCCCGCCGACCATCGCTCACGCAACCGGGAGCTGGCCAATCAGCTCGCCGCCCGTTTTGCCGCGCGCGAGGCCATTGCGGTCGTCGATATCGGCTGTGGAACGGGCTCCAACTTGCGCGGAACGGCGCCCCTGCTGCCGGCCCGCCAGACCTGGACGCTGGTCGACTACGATCCCGCCCTGCTGACCGCCGCCCGCCGGGAGCTTGCCGCCTGGGCCGAGGCGAGCCGCACCGAAGGGGATGAGCTGATCCTGGAGAAGGACGGCAAGACCATCCGCGTCGGATTCCGGCAAGCCGACCTCTCCGCCGACCTCGACGCCGCACTCGGGCCGGCGGCCGACCTCATCACGGCAGCCGCCTTCTTCGATCTGGCCTCTCCGGCCTTCATCAAGCGCTTCGCCAATGCGGTTGCCGCCCGCCGCGCCGCCTTCTACACCGTCCTGACCTACAACGGCATCCAGCGCTGGCAGCCCAGAAGCCCGGCCGACAACGCCATGGCGTCCGCCTTCCACCGCCACCAGATGACCGACAAGGGCCTCGGCGCATCTGCGGGGCCGACCGCGCCGCAGGAGCTGGCCGACGCGTTCGCCTGCCAGGAGAATTATTCGGTGAGCGAGGGCGACAGCCCGTGGGAGCTCGGCCCCCAGGATCAGGCACTGGTCACCGAGTTGCAGAAGGGCCATGCGGGCGCCGTCGCCGAAACCCGCGCCGTCGATGCCACTACGATCGCCGCCTGGACGGCTCTCGTCCGCACCGGCTCGACGGTGGGGCATACCGATACGCTGGCGGTGCCGTCGTAGGGGCGGCTCGCTCGCTACGTCTCTGACCCGTCGGCCGCCCGCGCGGCATCGTAGGCCTTGAGCACCCGCTTCGGCGCCTGCGCCCGCCACACCCGGACGAGGTTATGGCGCGCCCACTCCAGGTCGAGGCGCTCGGGCCGGACCAGGATCAGCGGGTGGCTCTTGTAGTGCGGCGTGAAGAAGAACGTCTCGGGCTCGGCCTCGCACAGCACCTCGCGCTCCTCGAACGGGACCTTGAACACGGGTGCATCCTCGTGCGGGCTCCACCACACCCAGAGCTTGCCGTGCGCCTTCAGCGTCGGCTGGCCCCAGGAGGTCGTCTCCTCGACGCCTGGCAGATCGAGCGAAAGGGCGAGGGCCTTGAGGCTGTCCCAGGTTGGCAGACGGTCAGGACGCATGCGCGCGGACTCTTTAGTTTGCTCCTTCCGACGACTCTTAGTTTGCGCCTTCCGACTCCCCTCCGGGGAGCCGGCCGGAAGGCGCGTGCTCCCCCCTCAGAACATCCCCGGATGCACGCGGTCGGGTGGGCTGTGACCGTCCATGAAGGTCTTGATGTTGATGATGACCTTCTCGCCCATGTCGACGCGGCCCTCGATGGTGGCCGAGCCCATGTGCGGTAACGCCACCACCCGGTCGGACTGCAGCAGCTTGGGATTGACCGCCGGCTCGTGCTCGAACACGTCGAGGCCGGCTCCGGCGATGGCCTTGGTCTCGATCAGCCGGGCCAACTCGTTCTCGTCGATCACCTCGCCGCGGGCGGTGTTGACGATGTAGGCCGTCGGCTTCAAAAGCTTGAGGCGGCGGGCCGACAACAGGTGATAGGTCGCCGGCGTGTGCGGGCAATTGACCGAGACGATGTCCATGCGCGAGATCATCTGGTCGAGGCTTTCCCAGTAGGTGGCCTCGGTCTCGCGCTCGATCTCATCGGGCAAGCGGCGGCGGTTGTGGTAGTGGATCTGCAGGCCGAACGCCTTGGCGCGGCGCGCGACGGCCTGACCGATGCGGCCCATGCCGATGATGCCGAGGCGCTTGCCGAAGATGCGGTGGCCGAGCATCCAGGTCGGCGACCAGCCGGTCCACTGCTGGTCGGGGCTTTTCATATACAGCGTCGCTTCCGCCAGACGCCGCGGCACGGCCAGGATCAGCGCCATGGTCATGTCGGCGGTATCCTCCGCCAGCACGCCCGGCGTGTTGGTGACGATGATGCCGCGGTTGCGGGCGGTATCGAGGTCGATGTTGTCGACGCCGGTGCCGAAGTTTGCAATCAGCCGCAATTGCTCGCCGGCCTGGGAGATGACCGCCCGGTCGATGCGGTCGGTGACGGTCGGCACCAGCACGTCGGCTGAACGCACGGCCTCCACCAGCTCGGCCTGGGTCATGGGGTGGTCGTCGGTGTTGAGGCGCGCGTCGAACAATTCGCGCATCCGCGTTTCGACGACGTCGGGCAACTTGCGCGTGACGATGACAACGGGCTTCTTCGGCGAGTTCGGCATGGGTCTCTTTGCGTCTCACGCGGGGGGCGCGGCAGGGAAGGTCACCTGCGGCCGATTGGCACTGCACGGGGCCGCAAGGTGCGGCAAATCTACCGCGCGGCCGGCTTGAAAGCAGTCTCTAACAGAAGCGCGACACATTGACAAAGCACTGACAAAAGTCGAGGCGAAAGTCGGTGCGTGCGCGGGGGCGCGACGGCCACCGGCCGGCCATTAGCAGGGGGCTCGAAGCGCGTGCGGATTTCAGGGGCAAGGGTGTTGATTTCGAGGCGCGGCGCGGGCCTAGTGCTGGGGATGCTCCTTGCGCTCGTGCCTGCGGTCGCGTGGGCCCAGTCGACGGGCGCCGGCACTCAGTTGCCGCGCTTTGCCAGTCTGAAGGCCAGCGAGGTCAACCTCAGGAAAGGCCCCGGCACCGACTATCCGACCGCCTGGGTGTTCCGCCGCGCCGGGCTTCCCGTCGAGATCATCGCCGAGCACGAGGCCTGGCGTCAGGTGCGCGACGCGGAGGGCA
>JBGSQO010000462.1:0-3203 GCA_041738055.1 Filomicrobium sp. | reverse complement strand
GCCGCTGTTCGGGCCGACGAACGCAATCCCGTCGGCGGTGAGTTGCGCCACGTTGCGCTGGGTCGCCGGGTGGCGCCACATGAACGGGTTCATGGCGGGCGCGACGAGCACCGGCTTGTCGGTCGCGAGCAGGACGGCGGTCGCGAGATCGTCGGCGTGGCCGCCCGCCATTTTGGCAAGAAGGTCCGCGGTTGCGGGGGCAACCACGATCAGGTCGGCCTCGCGGGACAGGCGGATGTGGCCGATCTCGCGCTCGTCGTCGAGGTCGAACAGGTCGGTGAACACGCGCTCGTTGGTGAGGGCGGAAACCGACAGCGGCGTCACGAACTGCTGGGCTGCCTTGGTCATCACCACGCGCACACTCATGCCGCGCTCGCGCAGGCGGCGGATGAGGTCGAGGCACTTGTAGGCCGCAATGCCGCCGCCGATGACGAGAAGGATACGGGAGTTGCGCAAGATCACGGGCTTTCCCATCTGTTTGGCTAAGCCTAGCATAGCCGTCCGCGCTCTTCGTTAAGGTTGCGCCGCCTCAATTGCGCTGCGTTAATGACCGAAACGTCGAGCGTGCGAGGTGGGCAGTCGTATGGCCCTAGATTGAGTGAGGGAGAGCGGTATGCAACGCTCACGACGGGATGACCGTCTCCAGAAGCGCGGTCGGCTTGCTGTCGCGGCTGCCTTGCTGTCGGCCATCGTGATACTGCCGGGCGGCCTCAGCGCGGATTCGCTTCGCGGTGGCCTGTCCCAGGACTGCTTCGGCGACGACAACGGACGGCGCATTCCCGCTTGCACGGAGTTGCTCGAGACGCCGCTGACCCCGGGCGAGCGCAGCTTCGCCTACGCCATGCGGGCGCTGGCCTATTCGCTGATGGGAGACTACGACAAGGCGATTCCCGATTATGACGCGGCTCTCGCCATCTCTCCGGACTTCGCCGTCGCGTTGAACAATCGCGCCTGGGCCTACTACAAGTCCGGGCGGCCGGGAGACGGCTGGTCGGACATCAAGCGGGCGCTGGAACTCAATCCGGCCAGCCCCCACGCGCTCGATACCCGCGCCCACATTCGGCAGGCCGAGGGGGATGCGGAGGGTGCGCTCGCCGATTACGATATGGCCATGCGGCTGGGCGGCACGCGCATCGTGCGCCTGTATCAGTGCGGATTGCAGGCCAACGGCCTGTTCGACGGGTTCCTGGACGGAATCATGTCGGAGAAGCTGCGCGGCGCGTTCGAGACGTGCGTGAAGCAGGCGAGTTGCGACCCGCTGCCGGCCGACGAGGAATGCCGCAAGCTCACGTCGTGAGGCGGTCCGAGGCTCGAGGCCTAAAAGCCTGAAACCTGAAGCGAGCAACGGGAGTGTCCCGCGGCTCGCCCTAGTGTCCGCCAAGCCGAATGACCGTCACGGCGGCCTGCTGTTGCTCTATTCGGCAGCTTCCCGTCGCCCGGAGGTGGGCTTGTCTTCGGTCTTGGCGTGCTGGCGCGCGTTGACGAGGCTCAGCACATCCTCGAGCGCGTCTTCGATCTTGCGCCCCGTAGTGTCGATCACCGCATCGGCCAGTGCATAGAGCGGCTCGCGATCCTTCAGAGCCGCTTGCAGCTCGGCTTTGGCACGACCATTTCGACCATCGGCGCGCAGCAGCACCTGGCTCTTGGACCGTTCGAACAACTCGTCCGACGAGGCCTTGACCCAGATGACGAAGCAGCCGGCACGCAAGAGATCGTAGGTCTCAGATTCCAGCACCAGTCCGCCGCCGGTTTTAATGACGGCACGCGGCAGGCAGTTCATGACCTCGGTCAGGCATTCTTGCTCGAGCCTGCGGTAGATCGGCTCGCCATGAACCGCCAGCACCTCGGCGACTTCCATGCCGCTGGCCTGTTCGATCTCGCGGTCGAGGTCGACACAGGGCAGGCCCAGTTCGACGGCGACGGCTTTGGCGAGTGCAGACTTGCCCGCGCCGCGCAGTCCGATGAACGCAATGCGGCCGATATCGGGGGAGACGCGGCGACCGAACCGTTCGGCTATCATTTTGCGCGCCTCGGCGGCCTCGGTCGGCCCCAATTGCTCGATCTGTTGCATGGCCAGCGCCGTCTCGATGGAACGGCCTTCGCTTTCGCTGGCCAGATCCTCGACCCGCGTATTCAGGGCCTGGGCGATGCCGCGCAGGACGAGGAGGGAGGCATTGCCGGAGCCGCGCTCGAGTTCCGCCAGATAGCGCTCGGATACGCCGGACGCCAGCGACAGCGCCTTGCGCGACATGCCGAGCTGAAGACGCAGAAGCCGAACCCGCTCACCGACCAGGTGGAGGTAGGCTTCCTCGTCCGGGCCAGCGCCACGGCGCGGTTCCGGCGGCTGATCCTTGGTGACACCATTGCTTTTGGGCATGGGCGACCGGCATCCTTTCCACGTAGACGAACTAGGCAGCGGTTCCGTACCGCAAGACCGCGAGCAGCGCTTCCACGTCAGGCCGCCCTTCATGTTAGCTCCAGCTCGACGAACCGAAACACGCAGGAGTAGACAGGACCAGATGGCGTCCTGCCACGCCCCAAAACAGCAAAAAGGCCGCTGCAACGCAACATAATACTTGCTGCAGCGCAAACAAAAGTCAAATCCAATTCTCGACGCAAGTCTGTTTCGCCTGCATGCGAAACGCTGGAATGACGCCGCTTTTTTCGGCATGTGGGCAGAATACTGTCAGGAGAGTGTCACAGTTTTGCGAAACCGCGCCGCGACACTTTTCTGTCTTCGGTGCCGACCGCATCGCCTTGACTCCCGTCCGGAAGCAGCAACACTCCGAACCACGAGGATGCACATGGTTCGGAGCGCACTGTATGCCGAGCTCTTCCATCAGATCGCAACTGGCCATCACGGGTCGCCTCGTCAATGGCTGGTGCTCGCTGCCGTGCGCGTATGCCGCAGAGATTCTGGCGCATCAGGGCTATGACACGCTGACCATCGACATGCAGCACGGCGCTATGGGCTACGACACGGCCTTCGCCATGCTGCAGGCGATCGGCAATGGCCCGGCCACGCCCCTCGTCCGCGTTCCCTGGCACGACCCCGGCTTGATGATGCGCATGCTCGATGCCGGCGCCATGGGGCTCATCTGCCCGATGGTCGATACCGCCGCCGATGCCAGCGCCTTCGTCCGCGCCTGCCGCTATCCGCCGCGCGGATCGCGCTCGTTCGGGCCGAACCGTGCGGTCCTGGC
>JBGSQO010000430.1:0-2176 GCA_041738055.1 Filomicrobium sp. | reverse complement strand
CGGGCGGCCACGACGCGGCCGAGTTCGGCGCGGACGTCCTCCAGCGCGCGGTCGACTTCGCGGATGGCCTCGCGCATCACGCCATCGGCGTTGGAGGTCTCCAGGTTGTCGATCAGATCGTTGACGCTGGCCGAGATCACGCGACGGACGCGCGCGGCTATACCTTCACTCATCACCCACTCCTCAGACTTGCGAACATCGGGATGCAGCACGGCCCCGGCCTGCCCCTTCCCGAACACGATCAGTATTCCCCAGCGGGCTGAATATCTGGCAAATCCCGGTGATCGCATTTGAAGTTCTCGGTGAAGCGTCGAGTCATATCGTTTCGGTAAGCTCCTCGGCATGGGCAAACTCGAAGAAGCGGGGCAATCATGCTGACAGAAGCACTCATCGGCGTCGCTGTGGTCACGGCCGGGGCCGGCTACACCGCGATCGGCTCGTACAATCGGCTCGTCACATTGGCGCAGCGCTGCGACCAGGCGGGCGGCGACGTGGACGTCCAGTTGCGCCATCGCCATGACCTCATTCCGGCGCTGGTCGAGACGGTTCGCGGCTTTGCCAAACACGAGCAGGGCATCGTCGCCTCGCTGATGACGGCCCGGGCTGCGGCCATGCGGGCAGCCTCCGACGAGGAACGCCAGCGCGCCGAGGCCTCGCTCTCGGTTCAGCTCAACTCGGCGATGGCGCTGATCGAAAGCTATCCGGAGGTCAAGGGCTCGCAGCACTTCTCCGAGTTGCGCCGCGAGATCGCCGACACCGAGCACAAGATCGCCGCCGCCCGCCGCTTCCTCAACATGGCGGTGGCCGAGTACAACGCCACGCTCGGCCAGTTCCCGGCCAATGTGATAGGGCGCTCGACGGGCCTCACGAGCCGTCGCTTCTTCGATCTCGGCCTCGACCGCGTGTTCGTCGAGGAAGCCCCGGTGGTGCGCTTCTGAAATCGAGGCTCGTCGGGTTCGATGGGCGCTCCTGGCTCCCGCCACGAAGCCGCCATTCGATAGAGGTTTGCATTTTGGCCGGTCGCCGTGTGCACGTCCTCACGTGCCATTCACGCTGTTGTCATAGGGAGACACTGTTAATCCAGTCGATTGGGTTATAGAGTCTGACAAAAGCACGGGCAAAGTGTGCGTATCCGGGGGGCAGCTTGAGTAAGCGATGGGCAGCAAGCCGGCTCGTAGTCGGTTTCGTTCTTCTGGCGTTTGCGTGTCTCGGCCTGCCTGCACGGGCAGATGAGACCGCGATGCCGGAGCGCGTGGGCTTTTACTTCTCCGCCCACCAGGACGACTGGCAACTGTTCATGAACCCCTCCGCCTTCGAGGACGTGACCCGTCCCGGCAGCCGGGCCGTGTTCATTTACGTGACCGCCGGCGATGCCGGCTACGGAACCGGCAAGGGAACGCGCCGACACCCCTATTACTTGGCGCGCGAGCGGGGAGCGGAACTCGCGGTCCGCTTCATGGCGGATGCCGAAGGCGGGACCGCCAACCTCGACGAAGCCGGAACGGTCGAAATCAATGGCCATGCCATCCGTCGTGTCGCCTACCGCAATACCGTGAGCTATTATCTGCGGCTGCCCGATGGCGGGCTCAGCGGCAAAGGCTATGCCGCCACGGGCCACCAGTCGCTGCGGCTCCTTGCGGAAGCAGCGGTTCCGACGATGATGGCGGTCGACGGCTCGACGACCTACCTGGGCTGGGCCGATCTCTCCGCCACGTTGCGCACCATTGTCGAACGCGAGCGCGGCCCGGCCCGCAGCGTACTGCTGCATGTGCCCGAGACCGAAACCCGGACCAACTTCGGCGATCACCCCGACCACCAGATGACCGCCCGGCTCGTCGGCGATGCTACGGGCACGCTGAGTTGCGCCGAGCGCGTGTTCCACATCGCCTATGCGAGTGCCAAGTTGCCGGAGAACCTCGGCGGCCAGGAGCGGGATCTGAAAACGGCGGTCTTCGCCGTCACGGTCGCCGGCATCCGCGAACTCGATCATGTCGCCAACTGGCGCTGGTATCGCTTGGCGTATCTCGGTCGAAATTACGTGCGCTCGATTCCCGCGATCGCGGCCTGCACCCCCGCCAAGTCGACCGGTGCGGCCGTGGCTGCCATGCCCTCCACCGCGCCGCCTCAGCGCTGAGGCCAAGTGAAGTGCGGGGGCTGCGCGCCCCCGGACCCCGCG
>JBGSQO010000384.1:0-2122 GCA_041738055.1 Filomicrobium sp. | reverse complement strand
GCGCTCGGCGAAATCCTCCGCGACCCGGGCGAGCAGGAAGTCGTGCGCGCCGGCTCGATCCGCGTGGCGCGCCCGCCGCATCGCGATCAGGTCCCTGTCGAACGGCTTGTCGTCGGTCATACCGCCTCGCTGGTTTGGGTTGCCGTCCTGGCGTGTTCGCGGGCTATAGTCGAGACGTCGCATAACGAACGGGTCATCGCGCGCCCCATGTCCATCGCCAAAAGGCCCATCGCCGCACGAGTAATGTCGCCGATACGGTCGGGCCTCGCCCGCATCCTCGGCCACGTGCTCGATTTCGTCATGCCTGCGGTCTGTCTCGCCTGCCGCGAGCCGGTCGCCAGCCACGACAGCTTGTGCCCGGACTGCTGGCGCCAGATCGATTTCATCAGCCAGCCCCTCTGCGACCGTCTCGGGCTGCCGATGCCCTACGCCACAGGCGATATCATGATCTCGGCCGCCGCCGCAGCCGCACCGCCTCGTTATGCGAGAGCCCGCGCGGTTGCCCGCTACGACGGCACGATGGCGCGGCTGATCAAGGGCTTCAAGTTCGACGACCGTCTGGAGGCGCGCAGCTTGCTCGGTACCTTGCTGCTGCAGGCCGGCGGTGAACTGATCGCCGATGCCGACGTCATGGTGCCGGTGCCTTTGGCGCGCAGTCGGCTGTTTCATCGCCGCTTCAACCAATCCGCTGTGCTGGGCAAGGAGTTGTCGGCGCGCTGCGGTCTGCCGTTCGCGCCGTTGGCTCTCGTGCGCACGCGCGCCACCCGCAGCCAAGTGGGCCTGTCCAATCAGCAGCGCCAAGAGAACGTCAGGGCGGCCTTCGCCGTTCCCGCACGTGCCCGCGCCCTGATCGACGGACGGCGGGTGCTGCTCATCGACGATGTCATCACGACCGGCGCGACAGCCAACGCGGCGACCGAAGCCTTGATGGAGGCCGGCGCCCGCGCCGTCGACGTGCTGGCTCTCGGGCTCGTCACCAGCCCCACGCACATGACGATGTGACCCAAATCGTCCAAGGTGTGGCGATTTTGCCGCAGGTCGCCTGTCCGCAGTGGTCGCAATCTTCCTTCCAACGTAACATATTCAACATGGAGCTGGTCACCGCGCAGGACCCCTGTCGAGGCCCGCATCGAACCGAGTTCAAGCCCATCGGGACACCCATCAGCCCCAACAGGACGCCATGCCGAAAATCCTCGTCTATGCCACCCGGACCTGCCCCTACTGCTATCGCGCCAAGCAGCTCTTGAACCGCAAGGGCGTGAGCTACGAGGAGATCGACGTGAGCTATGACCCGGTCAAGCGCGAGGAAATGCGCAAGCTCGCCGGGGGCATCAATAGGGTGCCGCAGATCTTCATCGACGGCGAGCACATCGGCGGCTGCGATGATCTTTATATGATGGAGCACGATGGCGAACTGGATACGATGCTGAAAAGCTGACCATCGCATCGCGGAATTCGTGAGCGGGCAACCGCGTTATCTGACGACACGAGCAGAAGGAACGGACGCACAGCATGGCCGGCCAAGACTCCGCTCAGCTCGACACGCTCCGGGTCGGCCTCGTGCAGATGTGCTCGGGTCGGGACGTCGGCGCCAACATGGTCGCCGCCGAAGCGCTGATCCGCGAGGCCGCGCAAAAAGGCGCCGCCTATGTGCTGACCCCCGAAGTCACGACCCTGATGGAACTCGACCGCGAGCGGCTGTTCGCAGCCGTTTCTCCTGAGGAAGGCTCGGCCGAACTCGCCCGGTTCCAGGCCCTGGCGCGAGAACTCGGCATCCATCTGCACATCGGCTCGATGGCTGTGCGGAAGACCCACGACAAACTCGCCAACCGTTCGGTCCTGATCCGGCCGGACGGCAGCCTTGCTGCGCGCTACGACAAGATCCACATGTTCGACGTGACGCTGGCCAACGGCGAGACCTACGAGGAAAGCCTCAACTATGCGCCCGGCGAGACGGCTGTAGTGGTCGACACGCCCTGGGGCGGCGTCGGCATGACGATCTGCTACGACCTGCGCTTTGCCTACCTGTTCCGCGCGCTAGCCCATGCCGGAGCGCGCATCATCACAGTCCCGGCCGCCTTCACCCGTCCGACCGGCGAGGCCCACTGGCATGCGCTGCTGC
>JBGSQO010000374.1:0-3159 GCA_041738055.1 Filomicrobium sp. | reverse complement strand
TCGACAGCATGACGGACGCGTCGCGCGCCATCATGGCTGGCGATCTGACGCAGCGCCTGCCGCGCACGGGCAGCGAGGATGAACTCGACCGGCTGGCCGGCAGCCTCAACGACATGCTCTCGCGCATCGAGTTGCTGATGGCAGGCTTGAAGGAAGTCTCCGACAACATCGCCCACGACTTGAAGACGCCGCTGAACAGGCTGCGCAATCGGGCCGAAGCGGCCTTGCGCGAGGCAGGGGGGCCGGCAGACCTGAGGGCTGCTCTCGAACAGACCATAGAATCGGCCGACGACATCATCAAGACCTTCAACGCGCTGCTGCTGATTGCCAGGCTCGAGGCCGGCGCGGTCGAGGACACCAAGCGACCTGTCGATCTGGCGGAAGTCGTCGCTGATCTCATCGAGTTGTACGAGCCGGTCGCCGAGGAGGCCGGCCTCGTGCTGGGGACCCGGCTGGAAGCCTGCCCACCCATTCCGGCAAACCGGCAGTTGATCGGCCAAGCCGTCGCCAATCTGATCGAAAATGCCATCAAGTACGGCTGCGGGAAGGCCTGTCATCGGCCCGGAAATGGCACGGGCAAGGGCCACGGAGCCGATATCACGGTGGCGGTCAGGGCGGAAGGCCCCGTCGTTTCGATCGTCGTTGCCGATCGGGGGCCCGGAATTGCGCCTGAGGATCGCGCTCGTGCGCTGGCCCGCTTCGGACGCCTGGAGAAGTCGCGCAGCGCTCCGGGAACCGGATTGGGCTTGAGCCTTGTGGCAGCCGTCGCACGTCTGCATGGCGGCGAACTCCTGCTCGAGGACAATGCGCCGGGGCTTCGCGTCGTGCTGCGGTTTCCATTGCGTGCCGCGCCGAGGATGACGGACGCGACGGTCCCGGTATGATGGCGGGAATAGCGTCGACCGCCGTCAGGCGAAAGGCGTTGCGCGATCATATCGGGGGCGGCAGATGAGCGACATGACCAACGAAATGCCGTTTCATTCGCGCATCCGCGAGTGGCCGAAGGTTGCGGCACGTGGCTCGGAGGCAGCCGACCTCACAGCGCTGATGACGACAGTTCGCGCGGCCGCTGCGGCTGATCCCGGTCTTGGTGATCCGGCGGTTCTGGATCAGGCCGCGGTCGGTGATCTGTTGGCCGGAGTGCTCGCCGGGTCGCCGTTCCTGTCGGGGCTGTTGCGGCGCGATCCCACCCGCGTTCTGCGCATCCTGACGCAAGCCCCCGAAGCCGAACTGATCCGCCTGAAAGCGCGACTGGCCACCGACATGGCTGCAGCCACCAGCCAACCCGAAGCCATGCGCGCGCTGCGCCTGTTCAAGGCCGACATCGCCCTGCTGACCGCGCTCGCCGACATCGCCGGCATCTGGCCGGTGATGTCAGTTACGGGAGCACTCGCCGAGGCGGCCGATCTCACGGTGCAGGCCGCCGTCCGCTTCCTGTTCCGCAAGGCAGTCGAGAAGGGCGACTGGCTTGCCTCAGATGCCCAGATGGCTGCCGACGACAGCGGCTATATCGTGCTCGGCATGGGCAAGCATGGGGCGGGCGAACTCAACTACTCCAGCGATATCGACCTCATCGTCTTCTACGAAAAGGAGAAGGGACGGACGAAGCCGGGACTGGAGCTGCAGACGTTTCTGGTCCGCCTGACCCGCGATCTCGTCAAGCTGATGCAGGAACGCACGGCCGACGGCTACGTGTTCCGCACGGACCTGCGGCTGCGCCCGGATGCCGGCGCAACGCAGCTCGCCATCTCGGCGGAAGCCGCCATGATCTACTACGAGAGCTTCGGCCAGAACTGGGAGCGGGCAGCCCTCATCAAGGCGCGCGCGGTTGCCGGTGACATCCCGGCGGGGGAAGCGCTGCTCGCCGAGTTGGCCCCGTTCGTCTGGCGCAAGTACCTCGACTTTGCCGCCATCGCCGACATCCACGCCATGAAGCGGCAGATCCACGCGTTTCGCGGCCTGGGCGGCATCGGGGTTGCCGGTCACAACGTCAAGCTCGGCCGTGGCGGCATCCGCGAGATCGAGTTCTTCGCCCAGACGCAGCAGCTGATCGCCGGGGGGCGGCAGCGCGACCTGAGGGGGCGGCGGACGCTCGATACTCTGGCGACGCTGGCCGAGCGCTCCTGGATCAAGCCCGCAGTGCGCGATGCGCTGACCTCGGCCTATCTCTATCTGCGACGGATCGAACACCGCCTACAGATGATCGCCGACGAGCAGACCCACGAGCTGCCGACTGATGCGGTGCGCCTCGAAGCCTTCGCGCGCTTTGCCGGCTACGACTCGACGGCCGCTTTCACCGCGGCGTTCGTTCCCGTTCTGCAATCCGTGCAGACGCATTATGCGGCGCTGTTCGAGGACATGCCCGAATTGACGGCGCATGGCGTCAACATGGTGTTTGCCGGCCAGGACGACGACCCCGACACGGTGGCCGCGCTCAAAGCCATGGGGTTCTCGCAACCCTCCACGGTCATCGCAACGGTGCGTGGCTGGCACCATGGACGCTACCCGGCGGTCCGCTCGCCCCGCTCCCGCGAGCGCCTCACCGAGGTGCAGCCACTGCTGATCGAGGCGCTCGCCGAGACGGCTGACCCGGATGCGGCATTCGGGATGTTCGACCGCTTTCTGTCGGAGCTGCCGACCGGCGTCCAGTTGTTCTCGCTGCTCCGCGCCAACCCCGGCCTCCTGCGTCTCATCGCCGATATCATGGGCTCGGCGCCGCGCCTGGCTCGCGTGCTGTCGCGTCGACGGCGGCTGCTCGATGCCGTCATCGATCCCAGGACCTTCGTAGCCCTGCCCGAGGCCGCCGAGATCGACGCCATCGTCGGCGCCGAACTCGCCCGCACCGGCGACCTGCAGGAAGCCCTCGATATCGCCCGCGTCGTCGGCAGCGAGCAGGCCTTTCTGATCGGCGTGCGCGTGCTGTCGGGTTCGATCAACGCGAGCCAGGCCGGTCAGGCCTACGCAGTCCTCGCGGAGCGGCTGATCGTGGCACTCCTTGGCGTGGTCGTGCGCGAGATCGAGGCCGCCAACGGTCAGGTCCCCGGGGGGGCCGCCTGCGTCATCGCCATGGGCAAGCTCGGCGGGCGGGAGATGACGGCAGCCTCCGACCTCGACCTCATCCTCGTCTACGACCACGATCCGGCCGCCGAGGCTTCGACC
>JBGSQO010000350.1:0-1862 GCA_041738055.1 Filomicrobium sp. | reverse complement strand
CCAGCAGCGTCAGGATCGGCAGCGCGAAAGCCGCCGTCTTGCCGGTGCCGGTCTGGGCGATGCCGAGCAGGTCGGCCCCCGACAGCACAGGCGGGATGGCCTGCGCCTGGATCGGCGTCGGCGTGGTGTAGCCTTCCTCTGCAAGCGCCATCAGGATGGGCTCGGGAAGGCCGAGATCTGCGAAATTCATGTTCTGGGGTCAGCTTTCATCATGAGCTGATGGCAGGCACACGGCACGGCGCGCGAATACGCGCGGGCTGCGGCCGTGACGGCGCTCAGCTCTCGTTTCGGGGACGCCCCGCGTGGCCTGGGCAGTCCGATCGGATCTGTTCTGGAAGCTCAACAGGAGAACGCGCGGGCAAGCATTTGGCAGTCAGCCAATATGCTGGTGCGGTCCTTCACGCGGCTGGAGCGCCTGAAATCGTCTTCTGACGACATCTGCTGTATGTCTTGTTGCACCGCAAAAGTCAATCCCGCATCGCAGTTGGAGCCGGCGAACCCAGGCAAGGTGGCGGATTGGCCGCACCATTTTTCGGGAAACCGTGGCAGGATAGATCTAAGACCTCATCGCGTCTCGCCCGAACCTCCCGTGATCAGGAGGGCCGTTGCCGGCGGGGCAGTTGTCAGCGAGGGCTCGAAAGTGGTTTCCTCATGATGATCCATCGGGATTCGATGCTCGATGACCGACCATAGACTCGATGACCGACCATAGACGTGCAAGCACAGCGGACGAGACCGGATGCGACCCAACAAAGCCACGACCCACGCCCTGCGCATTCTGGTTGCCTGCGCGCGCTCGGAGGGCACACTGGTCAAGGTTGCGAAGTTGTCCGAGGAACTCGATCTGACGCCGCAGAACACGTTCAAGATGGTGCACCTTCTGTCGCGTGCTGGTTTCATCAAGGCCATGCGCGGACGTTACGGCGGGGTGGCGTTGTCCAAGCCGTCGGCGGAGATCGGCGTCGGCGACGTCGTCCGCGCCATGGAACAGCTGCCGCAGGAGGCCGATCCCGAAGCCCCCTGGCACGGCGCCGATCCGTCGAGCCCGTTCGAGGTGTTCGACGAGGCGCTGGAGGCTTTCCTGCGCGTCCTCAACGGAACGACCATCGCCGACATGGCGGCAGCCTCGGCAAGCGCCAGTGCTTCGCCGGGTATCAAAGCCGGGACGGGCGGCGCCAAGACCGACAAGGCGGCAAAGCCGGCCAAGCGCAGTCGGTCCAGCAAGCCGACGAAGTCCAGAAGCGCGCGAGACACCGGGCGCGGCAGCCTCGGCGCCGTCAAGCCCTGAGGGCTCCCGATCGACCGGACCGACAGCACGGACGGCTACGCCAGTGCAGAGGGAACAGCGCCATGACGGCAGAGATCATCAACCTGAGGGCGGCGCGCAAGGCAAGGGCACGCGCTGACAAGGACGCCAAGGCCGCAGAAAACCGCACCCGTTTCGGCCGCACCAAGGCCGAGCGCGAACGCGAGGCGGCCAGCGAGGAGCAGACCTTGCAGGTGTGGTCAGCCCACCGCCGCGACGTGCCGGAGACCGGCAGGGGCAAGAGCGATGCCGACGGCGAGGACCGCGGGCAATGAAACCGACCCGCAGAAGTCATCACACACCTCTCGGTAGACCGCGCCTTCCGGCCGGCTCTCGGAACGAGTGTCGGAAGGCGCAAAAAAATAGAGACGATACCGTCCCGCCGACCCGACAGATGCGGAGTCGAAACATCGGCGGGACGGTATGAGCCGGCCGCGCAAGCGCTCCTTCACGATCCGCGGCCATCGCACGTCGCTATCGCTCGAGGAGCCGTTCTGGCTGGCCCTGCGGGAGATCGCCGCCGCCGATCGCATGGCGCTTGCCGAACTCGTCGCGC
>JBGSQO010000311.1:0-2822 GCA_041738055.1 Filomicrobium sp. | reverse complement strand
GGCCTTGGGGGCGAGCCGCTCGCGCGCGCCCTCGGCGCGGTTGAACGGCACGATTTCCGAATAGACGCCGGCCTCGCGCACGCGCCGCGCGATCAGCTGCGTCACTTGGCTGCCGAAGTCGATGATGAGGACGGTGTCTGTCATGGGCGGAGGTCCGGGCTGGCGAATGCAAGGGTTCGATAGATCACCCGGCAATTGGAGCGTCAAGGCGAAGGAATGGTGCCCATCGGCATGCGGTTCTCGGCGGCGGCGGCTGGTCAAGTGAAGTGCGGGGGCTGCGCGGCCTGGTTGTTTGCACCTTCCGACACTCGTTCCGAGCGCTGGCCGGAAGGCGCGCCGCCGGGGCCCCGCGCGGGGGATCAACCCGTTTGCCCTTCCGGGGCGATGGGCGTGCATCAATTCCAGGTGATGGTTCCAAGGCCCAAGGCCTTGGTGGGGGTCGAGGGGGCCAGGCCCCTTCGTCTTGCCTGGGCGGCCCGCCAAGACCTCACGCGCACCGGGCCATGCCGGCTGAAAGGTGATGCCGCTTGACGATCGCGTCAGCAGAGAAGATTAGAAGAATTCTAAACGACTTCAATTCCGCTCGATCCTCGTGCTGACCGGTAAACATGGACCCAACCCTCGTCGTCTTCCTGGCAGCACTGGTGACGGCGCTCGCAACGGGTCTCGGCGCGCTGCCGCTGCTGGCCGGCCGGGACGTGCCCCGGCACGTGCTCGGGCTCGCCGATGCTGCCGCCGGAGGGCTGATGCTGGCGGCCTCGTTCGCGCTGATCGACGAGGGCTTGGCGCTCGATCCGGTCCGTGTTCTGCTTGGCCTGATGGTGGGGCTGGCGGCCATCGTGCTCGCCAAGCGGCTGATCGACCGCCAGACTGTGCCGGAGATCGCTGAGCTCAGCGGTCTCGACGCCAAGAGGGCGCTGCTGATCATCGGCGTGATGACGGCGCACTCGTTCGCCGAGGGCATCGGCATCGGGGTCTCGTTCGGGGGAACGGGCGAGCTGTCGGCGTTCATCACCACCGCGCTGGCGATCCACAACATTCCCGAAGGTTTGGCCATCGCCCTGGTGCTGGTGCCGCGCGGAACGCCCGTCTGGCAGGCCGCGCTTTGGGCCATCTTCTCCAGCCTGCCGCAACCGCTGATGGCGGTGCCGGCCTTTCTGCTCGTCTCGTGGTTTGCGCCGCTGCTGCCGGTCGGGCTCGGCATCGCAGCCGGTGCCATGATCTGGATGGTGCAGGCCGAACTGGTGCCCGACGCCAACGAGAAGGCCGGACCGCAGTCCTCGGCGGTTGCATTCACGCTCGCGTTCGCGGCGATGCTGGCGTTCCAGTATCTGGTTTTGAAGCCTTGAGGCGCGCCGGACTTCCGGCAGAACTTACCCCGGGTTCATCTGCAGGATCGCGAAGTTGAGTGCGCCCGCGAAGCTCACCCAGGCGAGGTAGGGCACGAACAGCAGAGCCGCCAACCCGCTGACGCGCCGGGCGGTCCAGATGAACAGCGCGATGCTCACCCACATGAGTGCCAGATCGGTCATGGCGGCGGCGATGTCGTGCTGCCCGAACATCAGATACGACCACGCCCCGTTGAGCCCGAGGTTCACGAGCCAGAGGAAGAGCGCCAGTCCGAGCCCCTGAGCCCGCCAGACCAGCCAGCCGGCGGCGGCGATCATGACGTAGAGGATCGTCCAGACCGGGCCGAACAGCCAGCCGGGCGGCGTCCACGTTGGCTTGGCGAGCCCCTGATACCAGAGGCCAGGCTCGAACGAGCCGGCGAAGGTGGCGACGAGTGCCGTCAGAGCGGCAAAGACGATCAGCGAGACGTAGCGGTGCATTCTCCCTCCGGTGGGGGCCTCCCCAGCGTCCCCCGACCTGGGTCAGTATCACGCTGGCTGGATCGGCGGGAGGGGAGAGGTCGGGCCTATCGACGGCTGTGCACCCCTCCCTCGAGGCCACAGCCCCCATCGCCCCGCCCCGCAGAAGCTCGGCGTCGTCTGCCGGCCGACAGAAACGAGTTGGGAGACGCTGCGCCACGCCGTTGCGATGACGAGACGGAATGACACGTTTCGCGACCGATTGTTGGTTTTGGTGCCCCTGGCCCGACTCGAACGGGCACGCTGTTTCCAGCAACAGATTTTGAGTCTGCCGCGTCTACCGATTCCGCCACAGGGGCTTTGCGCTGTGCGAGGCCGGCATACTAGTGAGAAGACCTCGTCCGTCAATCGCGTTTCAACGAGCAGCCCCATGCCTGACACTCCTGCCGCAGCGATCCCCGATGACGTTCGCCGCCACATCGACGCCCGGCTGGCCGCCGTCGAGGCCGAGCACGGCATCCGCATCCTGTTCGCGGTCGAATCCGGCAGCCGCGCCTGGGGCTTTCCCTCGCCCGACAGCGACTTCGACGTCCGCTTCGTCTATGCGCACCCGGCCGCATGGTACGTCTCGCTCGCCGAGAAGCGTGACGTCATCGAGGCCCCGCTCGACGCCCTGCTGGTCGACCTGGCCGGCTGGGATATCCGCAAGGCGCTGCGGCTGCTCATGAAATCGAATGCGGCGCTGTATGAGTGGACGCGTTCGCCGATCCTCTATCGCGACGGGCCGGCGCGGGTGCGGATCGGCCAGCTGTTCGAGGCCGTCGCCGATAGGTGCACGCTCTCGCACCACTACCACCAGACGGCGCTGACGACGTGGCGCAGAGAGATGGAGGGGCGCGACGAGGTCAAGCTCAAGCGTTACGTCTATGTCGTCCGCCCACTGCTGGCGCGAGAATGGGTGCGCGCCCACGGCACGCCGCCGCCGATGGAGGTGGGCGATCTCCTCGCTGCCGT
>JBGSQO010000029.1:0-2550 GCA_041738055.1 Filomicrobium sp. | reverse complement strand
GGCGTGAAGTGCAGGCCGGCGGTCGGGGCGGCCACTGCGCCGTCACGGGTTGCATAGACGGTCTGGTAGGTCTCGCGATCCTGGCTGTCGGCTGCGCGGCGAGCAGCGATATAGGGCGGCAGCGGCATGACGCCCACGCTGGCAATGGCCATATCCAGGTCCGGCCCCGAAAGATCGAAGGCCAGGATCACCTCGCCGCCCTCGCCTTTGGAGTCGACGGTCGCATCGAGCGCGCCCATCAGGCAACTCGTGTTGGAGTGCCCGAAGCGGATGCGGTCGCCGGGGGTGAGCCGCTTGCCCGGCCGCGCCAAGGCTTTCCAGCGGCAGGCATCGAGACGCGCGATGAGGTTGGCCTCGATCTGCGCGGACGCGTCTCCTCGCTTCCGCACACCCGATAAGGCCGCCGGAATGACGCGGGTATCGTTCAGCACGAGGCAATCGCCCGACTGAAGCAGGCCCGGCAGATCGCGCACGGACTTGTCGGCAAGCGCCCCACCGGGAGCCACGACCAGCATGCGCGCGGCATCGCGCGGGCTGACGGGCCGCAACGCGATCAAGTTGTCGGGAAGGTCGAAGTCGAAGAGGGAGGTTTGCATGGGAAACGTATCGCGCTCGACGTGGGAGTGGTGGCTGCGGTCTTTGCCTCTGATGCCCGGCCAAGTCAAAGCAGGGCTTCAAGTGAAGACGGGGGGCTCGCTTGTTGGCCAACACTGGGCAAGCCCGCGTTGGGCAGCCCCCTCGACCCCCACAAGGGTCTTGGACCCTTGACCCTCGAGCGGGAGATCCTGGCACGCCGGTTACCCCAAAACAGGCAAACAGCCTTCGGCTGCGCCGGGTCCGGGGCGGCGTAAGCCCCGGCTTCACTTCACCGGCGATCACCCGCCGACAGGTGCTTTTCCAGCCACGCCGAATAGCGGCTCATGCCGAACGAGATGGCCCAGAACACGAGGCCGGCGAACACGTAACCCGTCACGGCGGTCTGCGGCGAGAACCAGTGGGCATCGGAGGCGACGGCCTGCTGCACCGCGCCCAACAGGTCGAACAGGCCGATGATGAGCACGAGGCTCGTATCCTTGAACAGCGCGATGAACGAGTTGACGATGCCCGGGATCACGATCTTCAGGGCTTGCGGCAGGATGACGAGCCCCATTTTGCGAGCCGGCGACAGGCCCAGCGCATCGGCGGCCTCATACTGCCCGCGAGGGATCGCCTGCAGGCCGCCGCGGATCACCTCGGCGAGGTAGGCGGCCGAGAACAGGGCGACGCCGACCAGGGCGCGCAGCAGCTTGTCCAGCGTCACGCCCTCGGGCAGGAACAGCGGCAGCATGACGGAGGCAAAGAACAAGACCGTCACCAGAGGCACGCCGCGCACGATCTCGATGAAGGCGATGGCAGACCACTTGATCAGCGGCAGGTCGGAGCGCCTCGCCAAGGCCAGCAGGATCGCCAAGGGAAACGAGGCGGCAATCCCCACGCAGGCGACGACCAGCGTAACGAGCAGGCCGCCCCACAGATCGGTCGGAACGACGGGGAGCCCTGGCAGTCCGCCCGTCAGCAGAAAGTAAGCGAGAACCGGAAACACCAGGAGCATATAGACGCTGAGCCAGAGCTTGCCCGGCACACCCGGCAGCATAAGCGGGATGAGACCGGCAAGGCCCAGCGCATACGTGAGGTTGACCCGCCACAGCTCGGATTCCGGGTAGCGGCCATACATGAACACTTTCATTTTGGCCCAGACGAACGGCCAGCAGGCACCCGCAGAACCACAGTCCTTGCCGCTCGTCCCGGTAAAGGTCGCGCTCAGGATCGCCCAGTCGACGACGGCCGCGACCAGCCAAGTGGCGATCAGCGCGCCGACCAGCGTGAGTGCCGTATCGAACCACGTCGCAAACAGGTTCGTGCGCATCCAGGCGGCGATCCGGCTCGGCACGTCAGACGGTACGAACGGCTGTGCTCGGGCCATCGGGTCATCTCTCCTTCAGCGCCATGCGGGCATTGAACCGGTTCATGGCCAGCGACGTCAGGAGGCTCAGCGTCAGGTAGACGGCCATGGTGAGGCTGACCACTTCGATGGCCTGGTTGGTCTGGTTCAGGACCGTGCCGGCGAACACCGAGACGAGATCGGGATAGCCGATGGCGACCGCCAGGGACGAGTTCTTGGTGAGGTTGAGGTACTGGTTGGTCAGCGGCGGGATGATGATGCGCAGGGCCAGCGGAATGGTGACGAGCCGCAGCGTCTGGCCGCTCGATAGCCCGAGCGCCTTGGCCGCCTCGCGCTGGCCCTTGGGTACGCCGGCGATGCCCGACCGCACGATCTCGGCGATGAAAGCGGCCGTGTAGAGCGACAACCCGACCAGCAGAGCGACGAGTTCCGGCAGCACGCTGATACCGCCGGAAATGTTGAACCGGCCTGGAACCGGCATGTCGAAGCTGACAAGCGGCCCCAGCAGCAGGGTCGCCAATCCCGCCAGAATAGACGGACCGACGACGACGAGGCTCAGTGCCCACGGCCACACGAGCGGGCGCACGCCGGTCCGCTCCTGCTCGCCA
>JBGSQO010000232.1:0-1654 GCA_041738055.1 Filomicrobium sp. | reverse complement strand
TGATCGCCGCCCGCACGACAGCCCGTCTCAGCGTCGGCCAACAGCAGCGCGTCGCGGCAGCGCGTGCCCTGATCGGCGCGCCCGAGATCGTCATCGCCGACGAGCCGACCTCGGCACTCGACCGGGCGCACCAGATGCGCTTCCTCGATCTGCTGTTTGCGACCGTCGAGGCGGCCGGGGCCACGCTCGTCATGGTCAGCCACGACGAGAGCCTCGCCCCCCGGTTTTCGCGCGTCGTGGCGCTTGAAGACATTGCCCGCATTAGCCGGGGAGCGGCCCCATGATCATCCTGCGCCTTGCCGTGCAGTCCCTGATGAACCGCTGGCTGACGGGCCTGCTGACGGTCATTGCCATTGCCGTTTCGGTGATGCTGCTGATCGGCGTCGAGAAGGTTCGGACGGGCGCCCGCGACAGCTTCGCCGGCACGATCTCCGGCACCGATCTCATCGTCGGTGCCCGCTCCGGCCAGATCCAGCTCTTGCTCTATTCCGTGTTCCGGATCGGCAATGCGACCAACAACATCACTTGGCAGAGCTTTGAGGAAATCGGCACGCATCCCGATATCGCCTGGACGGTGCCGCTATCCCTGGGTGACAGCCACAAGGGCTTCCGCGTGCTCGGCACCAACGCGGCGTATTTCGAGCACCTGCGTTATCGTGGTGGCAGCCGCCTCGCGTTCCGCGAGGGCCGGCCATTCGCCGACCTGTTCGACGCGGTGATCGGCGCCGATGTGGCGGCAAGCCTCGGCTACACGCTCGGGCAGAAGATCGTCATCGGCCATGGGCTCGGCTCGGTCGCGTTCCTGGAGCATCAGGACAAGCCGTTCCGTATTGCCGGCATCCTGGAGAAGACCGGCACGCCCGTCGACCGCACCGTGCATGTCAGCCTGGAGGCCATCGAGGCGATCCACATCGACTGGCAGTCGGGCGCGCCGGTTGCCGGCCAGAGCGTCTCGGCCGATCAGGTCCGCAGCATGGACCTGAAGCCAAAGGCGATCACGGCCGCACTCGTCGGGCTCAAATCCAAGCTCGCCATCTTCCGCGTGCAGCGCCAGATCAACGAGTACCCCGACGAACCAATGAGCGCGATCCTGCCGGGCGCCGCACTGCAGGAACTGTGGGGGCTGGTCGGTTTGGCCGAGACCGCGCTCGCCGTCGTTTCCGCCATGGTGGTCGTCACCGCCCTCATCGGCATGGTGACCATGATCCTGACCACGCTCAACGAGCGCCGCCGCGAGATGGCCATCCTGCGTTCGGTCGGTGCGCGGCCCATCACCATCCTCGGGCTGCTGGCGGCCGAAGCCGGGCTGCTGACGGCGGCCGGGGTTCTCCTCGGCACGGCCCTCATCTATGCCGCGCTTGTGATGCTGCGCCCCTTGATCGACAGGCTCTATGGGCTTTATCTGCCGCTCAGCGCACCCACCGGGCCTGAAATCCTGACGCTCGCTGCAATCGTGGTCGCAGGATTTCTCGCTGGCCTCATCCCCGCCGTGCTCGCCTACCGGCGGTCGTTGGCGGATGGCATGAGCATCCGGGTGTGACGGCGCGAAGTAGAAGGGACGGGCCAATGTTGAAACAGGTTGCGCACGCGATGGCGACGCGAGGCCACGGCCTCTTTGGACTGGCCCTCCTGGGCCTCGCCACGCTCGCCGCCC
>JBGSQO010000227.1:0-3334 GCA_041738055.1 Filomicrobium sp. | reverse complement strand
GCACGCCTCGCATCGCCGGTCGCCTCTTACGCCGGGTGCGCGACTTCGCTTCGGTGGCGGGTGCTGAGCGCATCAACGCCGAGGTCGCCGACAAGGCCCTGCGTATGCTGGAGGTCGACAGCGAGGGCCTCGACGCGCTCGATCACCGCTATCTGTCCTGTATCGGGAAGAACTACGACGGCGGCCCGGTCGGCATCGAGACCCTGGCGGCGGCCCTGTCGGAGCCGCGCGACGCGCTGGAGGAGATCGTCGAGCCCTACCTCCTGCAACAGGGGTTCATCGGCCGGACACCTCGAGGCAGAGTGTTGACGCTGAAAGGCTACAGGCATCTTGGAATTTCCGGCGGCCCCAAATCCGCCCCAGAGGAATTGCCCCTGTTCGATCCGCTGGATTGAGGCGGACAGAGGGGCGAGCGCTTTTGATCTCGAGACGCACACTGCTGAAAGGGCTCCTCGCCCTCGGCGCGACCGGCGTCAGCGTCGGCGGCTATGCGCTGGCCGAGCCGTTCCGCCTCAACGTCACGCGCTATCCCGTCACCCCACCGAGCTGGCCGGCTAGCCTGCGGCTTCGGCTCGCGGTGATCGCCGACCTGCATGTCGTCGAACCGTGGATGGGGCTCGACCGTGTCCGCCAGATCGTGGCCCGCACCAATGCGCTTTCGCCCGATGCCGTCCTGCTCCTCGGAGACTACGTGCCGAGCCATTCCATGCAGCGCTGGGCGAGGTTCGTCCCCGGCGGCCGTGTCGTCGCCGATGACGAATGGGCGACCGAGCTGTCCCGCTTCACCGCGCCGCTGGGCATCCATGCCGTACTCGGCAATCACGACTGGTGGGACGACATCGCCGTCCAACATCGCGGCGCCGGACCGGTCCCTGCGGGTGAGGCGCTGGAGCGCGCCGGCATCAAGGTCTATGAGAACGAGGTGGTTCGGCTGACCAAGGATGGCGCCCCCTTCTGGATCGCCGGTCTCGGTGACCAGTGGGCGTTCTGGCCGCGCGATGGCGTCCGGCGCCATCCCATCCCCTATATCGGCGCCCACGACTTGGCCGCCACGCTGGCGAAGGTCTCCGACGAGGCCCCCGTGATCTTGATGGCGCACGAACCCGACATCTTTGCCGAGATGGGCGCGCTCGGCTCTCGCATCGCGCTCACCGTCTCCGGCCACACCCACGGCGGGCAGGTGAGCCTGGCCGGCTTCACGCCGGTCGTGCCCTCGGCCTACGGATCGCGCTACGTCTATGGTCACATCATCGAGGCGGGCCGCCACCTCGTCGTCTCCGGCGGGCTTGGGCTGTCGGGCATTCCGCTACGCCTCGGCTCGCCGCCCGAGATCGTGGTGATCGAGCTGGGTGGAGGAGTAAACGCATGAGCGCAGAGCACTGGCCCGATATCGCCGGCCGCCTGATCGAGGACGCGACCGGGCGCCGCCACGAGATGCCGGTGCGGGTTTATTTCGAGGATACGGATGCCGGCGGCGTCGTCTATCACGCCTCCTACGTGCGCTTCTGCGAGCGCGGGCGGACCGACTTCCTGCGCCATCTGGGTGTCGATGCGCGCCGCATGATCACCGGCGAGGCGGTCAACGAACCGGCCGTGTTCGTCGTCCGCCGCATGAGCCTGGACTTCATCCGGCCCGGCCGCATGGACGACCTTCTCCTGGTGACGACGCGGGTCAAGGAGTTGGGCGGCGCCTCGGTCACGCTCACCCAGGAGATCAGCCGCGACGGGATGCGCATTTTCGCGGCCGAAGTGGTCGTCGTCCTCGTCTCGGTCGCCGGCAAGCCGATGCGTCTGACCGACGCCATCCGCGGCGGCTTCGGGGCGAAGGCGGGTTGAGACGCCTCGAATATCAGTCTACAGCAGGAAGTCGGACGCGCCGAGGTGTGCTGTGCCAGTCACCTCGATTTGGAAGTCGACCCTGGCATCGCCGTTGACGTCACCTGATATAATGACTTTATCGTTTTCCGCGCCAGGGCGATTGAAGGATTGGTATCGCAACTCGCCGGCGACATGATGGAAGCCTTGCGTTCCGATGAACTTGAAGGCGTTTTTGCCTGCGACTGTCGTACTGGCGTCGATGGTGGCAAGATCAATTTTGTCGTCGCCACGCTCGAACAATTCGATTACGTCCCGCGTCGTAGCCGTTTTGCCTGTCTCGGCGATAGCGTTGAAGTCGATAAAATCGCGGAAATTATCGTGCTCCATATCGAAGCGGTCTGCGCCGGAGCCACCGCGCAATATGTCTCGGTCAGCTTCGCCCGCAAGGAAATCCTTCCCATTGCCGCCGATAAGAAGGTCGTTGCCGCGACCGCCAAAAAGGCGATCTTGCCCAGCGTCGCCGACTAATGTGTCGTTGCCGTCGTGGGCAAACATTCTGTCACTGCCGCTCAGCCCGTACATTTTGTCGGCGGCGTTGCTGCCGCTCAGGTATTCGTCATCGAAGTTGGTTCCCCTGACCGTGCCGGAGTACGCGTAGTTCACTGTGATGCTGAAGGACGTGAGCGTGCCGACATTGCCGGGGGTATCATCTTCGATTCGCAAACCCCAGTCGTAACCGGCTGCCAGGACGAAGCCGTCGCCGGTCGAGATCGGCTCTTGCGGAGCGAAGGTGCCCGTGAATGGAGCCGAGGCCAAGGTGATAGGATTTGCACTCGTGGTGGTGAACGTCGTGCCGACATAGTTGTCGCCGCTTCCGCCATTGTCGAGGCTCAAAGCAGACTCGCTATAGACTTCGTGCAGCCCTTCCGGATAATTGTAATAGAGGTAGATATCGAGGTCGGAGACATTGGGATGAGTGATATTGAGGTTGACCGAAACCGAGGTGATCCTCGCGCTCGTGGGAATTACGTCGCTTCGAACGCTCTCCCAAAGGAATGAATTGTCGGGGATTGCTCGGGAACCTGCAATGCTGGCGCTGGCGGTAGGCATCGTTCATTGCTCCCGTTCTGGTCCAATTTCCGGTGTGCCGGTTCTGTTGCCAACGTCCCGCTGCGGTTCACCGACGCCATCCGCGGCGGGTAGGAGGGGCGCAGTCGGGATGAGGCGCGCCGTAGTGCTGCATCACAAAGCTCAGTTTCTGCAATGAACCGCAGGCCAACAGAATTTTGAGGTCGTGAGCCATTGACCTGGACGCCTGCGGGGGGATCACTCGCCGAACTGACCCCAGCCATCAAACTGCTGTCTGGAAAACGGTGAAAGGAGCATAGGCCCGCGGAGGCACGCGCGCCAGAATAATCGACTGCAAACTGTGTTCCCCCCCCACGATCCGGCCGTTGACGATGCGGATCTGGCTGTCGGCCGTGGCGGGCGGCTCGGCCCGAGCGCACCACCCGCC
>JBGSQO010000160.1:0-25155 GCA_041738055.1 Filomicrobium sp. | reverse complement strand
GGCTCGTTGCTCAAAAGGATGTCGCTCATCAGCGTCTCTCGCAAGGTTGCGTGTGGTCACGTGGCCCTCAGTCTCGGCCCTAAACGGAAATGACCCCCAGGTCAGTCTAGATCTGCACAACGATCGTAGTTCGGTAAGGATAGCGCACCCCCCGCTGGCCTGCGGCTGATGCGCGCCTCGCCCGATTGGCTCGGATAAAGGCAGCGCTTGGTCTCACGCTGCAACTCAGAAAGATGTGACCGGCACATGCAGGACGTCACCGCCACTCGCGCGCACGGATTGGCCCGGCTGCAGGCTTTTACGCCGGCCATGGGTCGGCGTTACGCGAATGGGCGCAACTACGACTACGGACCCGGCAAACACACGGCGGTGTCGGTCCTGTCACCGTGGATCCGCCGCCGGCTGGTGACGGAGGCCGAGGTGGTCGCCGCAGCACTCGCCGCGCACGGTCCGGAGGCGGCCGAGAAATTCATCCAGGAGGTTATCTGGCGGAGCTACTTCAAGGGCTGGATGGAGCGCCGCCCGCAGGTCTGGGACAGTTATCGCCAGGGTCTGTCGGACGATATCGCCGCACTGGATCAGGACCGCCGGCTGGCCCGTAGCGTGGCCCGCGCACAAGCGGGCAAGACCGGCATCGACTGTTTCGACGCCTGGGTCGAGGAACTGCTCGACACCGGCTATCTGCACAATCACGCGCGCATGTGGTTCGCGTCGATCTGGATCTTCACGCTGGGGCTGCCGTGGCGGCTCGGCGCGGATTTTTTTTATCGGCACCTGCTCGATGGCGATCCGGCCTCGAATACGCTCGGCTGGCGGTGGGTGGCGGGGCTGCACACGCGCGGTAAGCCCTATCCCGCTCAGGCCTGGAACATCGCTAAGTTCACGGGCCAGCGGTTTGCACCCCGCGACAGCGATCTGGCCGAGGTGGTTGCTGGCCTGGAGGCGACCGAACCCGATGGACTGCCCCCGGTTCTGCCATTGCGCGCTGTCACACCTCCACAGCCGGGCCGGCCAACCGCACTCCTGATCACCGAAGAGGACTGCCGGATCGAGGACTTCGCGCTTGACGGTCTGGATATCCGGGCGGCGGCAACCTTGGCGGCCAGTCGCTTGCGATCGCCGCTGCCCGTGGCGAATGCGGTCGCGCAGTTCGAGGACGCCGCGCTTGCCGACGCTGCAACGCGCGCTGGGGTCACGGCGGTCGCCCTGAGGGCTGAGCCTCCCGATGAACTGGCGCGGTGGGCCGCAACTATGGGGGTATCGCAGATCGTCACGCCGTATGTCCCGCGCGGATCGTTGCACGACTGGCTGACCGAGGCTGCGCCGTCCCTGGCCATGCGGGGCATCGTGCTCGCCGAATTGCGGCGTGCGTGGGACACCGCCATATGGCCTCACGCGACGGCCGGTTTCTTCAAGGTGAAGCAGCAGATCCCGCGCATCTTGAGCGAGATGGAGATGGCATGACCGCCTTTCTCATCGTCGGCGTGGGGATGAACGGGCTTGCCTGCGCGTCGTGGCTGGTGCAGGCCCCATGACGGAAGATCCTCGGATGGCCCGCCTCATCACCCTCATACGCGCTGCCCTGCACCCGCCGCCGGGTGTCAGCCGGATCGCGCTCGCGCTGACGCTGGGACTGATCTGTCATACGGTCTTCGCCGCGGCGGTGCTGGCCATGATTGCGGCCATGTTCTTCGGCCTCAGCGAGAGCCTTGGCCGCGTCCCTTGGCCGTGGGCGCTCCTTGCTAATGCGGCTCTGATCCTGCAGTTCCCGCTTGGCCACTCTCTGCTGTTGACGGGCCCCGGCGGGCGGTGGCTGGCCCGCCTGATCCCTGGCCCGCACGGCGCGACGCTGGCCACCACCACCTATGCCATCATCGCATCCGTTCAGCTGCTTGCACTGTTTGCGCTCTGGACACCGTCGGGCATCGTCTGGTGGCGGGCGGAGGGCGCGGTGTTCTGGGCAATCTGTGCGGCTTATGCTGCAAGCTGGCTGTTGCTCATCAAGGCCAGTTTCGATGCGGGCGCCGAGGTGCAGTCGGGCGCGCTTGGCTGGATGTCTTTGCTGGCGAAGATCCGCCCCGTGTTCCCAGACATGCCGACCAATGGCCTGTTCAGGGTCATTCGCCAGCCGATTTATGTGGCCTTTGCGCTGACGCTGTGGACCGTTCCGGTGTGGACGCCGGACCAGTTGGCGCTGGCCGTCAGCTACACCGCTTATTGTCTGCTGGCGCCACGGCTCAAGGAACGCCGCTTTGCCTCGCGATACGGCGACCGGTTCGACCACTACCGCGCCACCGTGCCTTACGCAGTGCCCCGCCTGAGCCTGACCAAAGAGCGCCCCCACACCCACAAGCCGGAGGACCATAGATTCTGACCGTCGCACTTCTGACCACGGCACTTCTGTTCGGAGGGATGGTGCTCTATTCCTTCGGCTTCGCGGCCTTCCTGTTCACCGCCCTGCCGCCCGATGTGGCGGGTTCGACAATCCGGCGCGCGTTCCCGATGTTCTATCTTTTCGTGATGGCGACGGCCGCGGCCGCCAGTGTGCTGATCTGGCCGTTCGATCCGCTGGCGGCGGGGCTGTTGGCGGTTCTCGCCGTGACGACGCTGCCCAATAGACAGATCCTGATGCCCGCCATCAATCATGCCACGGACACAGGCGCGCGGGCGCGGTTTACAGCGTTGCACGGGCTGTCGGTGGTCATCACGCTGGTCCATATTGCCCTGGCAGGCGTGGTGCTGGCGCGGTTTGCCGGGGGAGCGAGTTAGTGGATCGTCTGAAGCGGGGTGCGCGCGGACTGGTTGCCCTCATCAGCGTTTGCGCTGCTCTCTTCGCGCTCTGGCACCTTGAACAGGCACGCCACGGGCTCGAGATCAGACGCGAGACCGCCGGCGCGACGCCCGTCACGATCTACCGCAAGGCGGGCGGCTCGCCCGGGCCGGCGGTCATCATCACCCATGGGTTTGCCGGTTCGCGACAGCTGATGGAGGCCTATGCCCTGACATTGGCTCGTTCCGGCTACGTCGCGGTCAGTCTTGATTTCGAGGGACACGGGCGCAACGCGAAGCCGATGTCGGGCGACGTGACCAGCGTCGAGGGCACCACCAGGAAACTGATGGCCGAGATCGGCCGCGTGACCGACTACGCCCTGGGGCTCGCCGGTGTCGACGGTCGGGTCGCTCTGCTCGGCCACTCGATGGCTTCCGACATCATCGTCCGCCAGGCGAAAGCGGACCCGCGCGTTGGCGCCGTCGTTGCGATTTCTATGTTCTCGCAGGCCGTGACCGCCACCGAGCCGAAAAACCTTCTTGCGATTACAGGGGAGTGGGAGACGGCCCTGCGCGCCGAGGCGTTGAAGGTTGCGCGGCTGGCCGCCACCGACGCCGCCGAAGGTCAGACCATCGGCGACGTCGAGACCGGGACCGCGCGGCGGGTCGTCGTTGCGCCAACGGTAGAGCACGTCGCCGTGCTGTATTCCCCGACCGCCCTGCGCGAGGCGCGCGATTGGCTGGATAAGGTTTTCCGATATCCGGGGCCGCCCGCTAGCGGAGATTTGACGCTGGCAGGGCGGCCGGATCGGCCGGCTGTTGCGGCGACGGGGCCGGCAATCCTGCTCCTGCTGGGCGCCATCGTTACCCTCGCGTGGCCCGCGTCCGGCTTGCTGCCGGCCGGCCAGCAGAGCGCGCCACAACCGATCCCTCTGCGGACGTTTCTTGCCGCCGCGCTGGTGCCGGCGTTGCTCACACCGCTGTTGCTGGCGCCGTTCGACACGCGCTTCCTGCCGGTTCTTGTCGCCGATTATGTGGCCCTGCATCTGTTCGTATTCGCGCTGATCGCGCTGGCCATCCTCTGGCGCTCGGGTATCAGCCTAGGCCAGCCCGTCACAATTTCGGGCTTAGCATTTGCGGGCGTCGGCTCTGGCGCGGCGCTGGCTGCTTTCGGCATCATCGTCTTTGGCGGAGCCCTCGATCGCTACGTGGCGTCATTCATGCCGACAGCGGACCGCGTCGCGATCATCGGCTTATTAGCAGTCGGCGGGGTTCCTTTCATGCTGGCCGACAGCCTGCTGACGGGCACTGGGCGCGCTCCGCTCTGGCGCACGATTCTCGTCCGCTCTGCGTTCCTCGCTTCGCTGGTCCTTGCCGTCATGCTGGACCTCGAACGGCTGTTTTTTCTGCTGATCATCTTGCCGGTCATCGTCTTATTCTATGCCGTGTTCGGCACGATGGGAGGTTGGGTCGGCCGGCGCACCGGCGCACCGCTGGCGGCTGGATTGGGCATGGGCTTGACCCTGGCCTGGGCGCTGGGTGTTACGTTCCCCCTGTTCGGTCAGGACTGAGTGTCGGTCCGTCCACTTGGGTGATAAATGAACCGGATCGCCCCTTTCCCCAGCGCCTTGCAGCTGACATCTCCCCGGGTGAACTGGGTAAGCGCACTGCTGAGCGTCTTCGACGCCTCGGCAGGGTGTCCATCCCAAGTCGTCGGCGGCTTAGACTTGAAACACCAGCGCGAGGCGGAGGAAGCTGCCATTGGCTGGGCTGACATAGGTGCTCGGGTCCGTTGCCCGCATGGCGTCCGCTGACGATCGAGAAGCTGCCATTATTGGCTGAGCGGGCTCGGCCGGCACCACAAGTTCGAGCGGCACGATTCGCGGGCACGAGTTGGGGCGATCTGCGCTATGGCCCGTACAACCTCTGTGCGGCGATGGTGACGATATAGAGTTCGAGGGTGCCCGTCTTCAGACAGTGATTGCGGTTGTCGGCGCGCTAAGCCGCCGATGCCGAGCGACGTCGGCACCTGCCGCCGGCCTCATCGCCAGCCGAGAATGCCGGAAAGCAGCGTGCCGCTCGTTTCGGCAATTGGCTTCTAGTGTGGCGTCGCGCCTTATTTGACCTCAGAGTGCGGCAAACTGGTTGTCAATTAAGGCGCGATAAACGCCACACTAAGTCATTAATTTTGCTAGTGGCTTTCATGTCTCGCCTAAATCGTCAGAGGATCCGGCCAGCACAGCGATTTAGGCGAGACAGGCCACTAGGCGCGCAAGATCCACCCCTCGATCGCCAAGGTCATCGCCGACGGCGGCTATGCCGGACAGGCGACCGCCGACGAGGTGCAGGCCGCAGCCGGCATTCCGCTCGAGATCGTCAAGCGCTCGGACACGGCGAAAGGCTTCGTGCTGCTGCCCAAGCGCTGGGTCGTCGAACGCACGTTCGGCTGGCTCGGCCGCTGCCGGAGACTGGCGAAGGACTTCGAAAACCTGACCCGCAGCCACGCCGCATTCGTCATCCTGGCCATGATCCGGCTCATGCTACGGCGATTGACAAGGACTTGCCCCGCCTAGAAATCCGCTTGGACGGACTCTCAGGACGTGGAAGGCGTCCCGACAATCTGACCGTCGACGACGTCGATAATGCGGTCGCATCTGTTGGCAATATCCAAGTTGTGGGTGACGATCAGAAACGTCGTCCCTTCCTGGCGGTTCACCCTGCGCATCATATCGAGGACTGTGTCGGCCGACTTGGTATCGAGATTTCCGGTCGGCTCGTCGGCGAGAATGAGCGCAGGCTTCATCGCCAGGGATCGGGCGATGGCCACGCGTTGTTGCTGTCCACCCGACATATTCCCCGACAGATTGTCTTTCCATCTCGTCAGATCGACTTGACCGAGGAGGTCCTCTGCACGAGATCGCATCTCGGCTGCCGGAAACTCGCCGGCCACCAATTGGGGGATCATCACGTTCTCCAATGCCGTGAAGGCCGATATGAGGTAGTGGGCCTGAAAAATGAAGCCGATCTTGTGACCACGCAATTTCGTCAACTCGGCATCATCGAGTTCGCTCGTCTCGCGCCCGCCGATGAACAGCCGCCCCGACGTCGGCCGGTCGAGCAGGCCGATGATGTTGAGAAGTGTGCTCTTGCCTGATCCCGACGGGCCGGTGAGGGCGACGAACTCGCCGCGTTCGAGCAACAGGTCGATGCCGTGCAGCACCTCGACTTCCACCGGTGTGCCGACGTTGTAGGCCTTCCTGACGCCCTCGAGACGCACGACGGGTTCCGCATCAGCCACGGATTGCCACCACGGGATCGAGCTTGGCGGCCCGCATCGCAGGCACAGCCGCGGCAGCAACGCCGGTCAGGGTCGCCAGCACCATCGCATAAATGAACAGCTGCGGCTCCAGAATGAGCGGGAAGATCTCGCTGCCATCGGCCTGCCGAAGCGAACCGTGCCAGACGATGAGCGTGATGGCGCCGATGGCCGTGCCGATGAGCGAACCGGCAAAGCCGAGCAGCGCGCCTTGCAGCAGGAAGATGCGCAGGATCTGGCCTTGCGACGTCCCCATTGCCCGCAGAATGCCGATATCCCGCGAGCGCTGAATGACGGATACGACAAGAACACTGGCGATGCCGAATGCCACCGAGAGACCGACGAAAAGCCGGATCATCGTGTTCGATGTCTGCTGGGCGTTCACTGCCGTGAAGAACTGGGCGTTGGTCTTGATCCAGCTGTCCGCCTGCACGCCGGTGGCCACCTGAACCGCCTGCGCCACCGTCTCCGCCGCATACACATCCGAGACCGTCAAGTCGATCGATGTGACGCCGCCAGCAAGATTGGCGAGCGCCTGTCCGGTGCGCAACGCAACATACGTCGAGCGCATGTTGGCGCCCTTGTTGCCCAGATCGAATATACCGCTGATGGTCAGCACGCGGGACGCGCCTGTGGCGGATGTCACCGTTAGCTTGTCGCCCACCGTGACACCAAGATCGGACGCAAGGTCGAGACCGACGATGATGTCGTCGCTGGTCATTCGCGGCTCTCCGGCAACGATGTAATCGGGAATCTTGACGATGTTGAAATAGACGGCCGTGTCGATCCCGGTCATCGTGATCGAGCGGCTGGCATTGCCACGCACGGCGAGCGCTGCTGCCGAGACCGATGGCGAGACGTTGGTGATTTCAGGCCATGCGAGCAGCTGTGTCCGCACCTTTTGCCATTGGTCGATAGAGCGCAGCCGCTGCGCCGGACGCTGGACGATAGCCGCCGTGACGATGCCTGGTGCCGCACGCAGAGGCCGCGCGATCTCGTCGGCCGGGATCAACTGGATGTGCGCAGACGACGTCAGGACGCGCTTGATGAAATTAGCCTGCAAACCGGCCAGCAGCGCCGACATGAAGACGATGACGGCAACGCCGATCGAAACGCCGGAGATGATGAATAACGTTTGCATCCGGCCCTCTTTGAGAAAGCGAATGGCAGCCGTCCATTCGAATGGTGTCCAGCTGTTCATCGCGTGGGTCCAATGGCGACTTTGGACGGCATGGTTCGAACCCGCTGGCCGGCCTGCACGTCGGTATTGCTCGCCGCAATCACCTCGTCTTGGGCATCAAGGCCTGCAATCACCTCGGTCTGGCCGCCGCTGACGATGCCGATCGTCACCTCTTGTCGGCGTGCTCGCCCGGATTGCACCTTCAGGACCCACGGCTCGGGTGTCGTCATCCCACGGATGCTCCCGGTCGCAATCGTCACCGCGTCGTCGCGCCGGGCGACCTCGATGTCGACTGACACCGTCATGTCCTCGCGCAGGTATGCGGGCGGGTCGGGCACGCGCAGTTTGACCTCGATCGAGGCGCGCAGCAGGTCCACGCCGGGATTGATGTAGACCACCTCGGCCGCAAACGTCTCTTTCGCATAGGCGTCGGCGGACGCGAGCGCGGATTGGCCGATTGCAATGAGGCTCAGGTTCTTCTCATCGATCTGCACCACGAGTTGCGTGGCGCCCGATGGCGACAGCTTCATGAGGATCTTGCCAGCCTGCACGACGTTGCCGACCTCGACATCGCGAGAGATCAGCGTCCCGTCTCGGGGGGCCTTGACGACAGTGTACGTCAATCGCGACTGCGCGGTGGCCAAACTCGCGAGCGCCTGATTGATCTGCGTTTCGGCCATCACGAAATCACTGCCGCCCGGTCGGCTGGTGAAAACCTGGAACTGCGCCGTCTGGACCTGCGTCTGCGCGATGTCCTGGTTGCGGATGGCTTCGTCCAGCGCCGACTTCGTCGTGTAGCCGTCTCCGGCAAGTTTGGCGGCGCGTTCATAAGCCTTGTGCGCGTTGAGCAGTGTCGCCTGGGCTTGGCGCAACGTCTGCTCGGCGGATGGAAGTGTGAGTTCGCGCAACTGCCGCAATTTCGCGCGTGCCTGCGCCACGACGCCCTCGGCCTGTACCACCGCCGCGCGTGCCTCGCGATCGTCGAGCACGAGCAGCGGATCTCCCGCCTTCACAGCCTGGCCCTCGATTACCGGCACCTCGGCCACGACACCAGTGATCTGCGACCCGATCTCGACGCGGAACGGCGCCTCGACACGGCCGCTGGCGACGACGGATTGAACAAAGGGGCCCCGCACGGCAACACTGGTCGCGACCCGCGGACCGAACACGGTCGTTGGCCCATAGTAGCTGCCGGCCAGAAGTGCCGCCATGACGACAGCCACAGACCATTTTCGGCCCCAAGCCCAGGCCGCCGCGGCGCCGACGCCGTGCGCTGATCGACTGACCGCGTCGGCAAGGCCGGCCGCATCCAGAGGAGACGGCGACAGCAGCGATGGCTTCGCGCCCACCCATCCGTGCAGCATTGCGAAGCGCCCGGTCGGTCCGGTCGGAGTTGGAACGAGGTCGGTCAGAGCGCAATGACCGATCCGGGTGCCGTCGACACCGGTGCCGGCTTGGCTGACGGCTCGGGAGGGGCAACAGCGGCCGCGTTTTTTTGCCCCAGTCGCAATGCCGCCTGAAGTCTGGTCTCGTCTTCGTGGCTCAACGACGACTGCAGAATTGTACCGCCGAAGGCGGAAATCTCGGCGACGACCTTATCGGGTGTGGCCTCGCGAACGAGAACGAAGAGCGCCGATGTGTTTGGCGCGAACTTTTCGGCGAGGTCCTTCATGAACCGGTCGTTGATGCCGACGTCCGTCAAAGCGCCTGAAATTGCGCCCGAGGCCGCACCGACCGCCGCACCGAAAATAGGATTGAGAAAAATCATCCCGATCAGCGTCCCCCAGAACCCGCCCGACACGGCCCCGAGAGCCGGCAGACTGACGGCCTGATGGAGCCTGATCCTGCCCATGGCGTTCTTGGTCACGACCACGGCATCATCCAACTCGAGCAGATAAGCGCTCTGGAGCTTCCACAGCTTCAGCCGCACTTCCTCAGCCTTGTGAATATCCGAATAGGCGACTGCGATCATGCGAGCCATTATTGAACTCCTTTGCGGCGATAGCATTGGGCGGGTGACAGCAGGCCTTCCGGCGACCGGCAAGATTTCGCTTGCCGGTCGCTTTGGTCATCGCAGGTGATTTGACAGCGTCGAGTGCGATTGTGCTCAAGCGGCCTTGGCGGCTTTCGCGGCGGCTGCATCGGCATGCGCCAATTTTGCTGCCAGCATCGCCTGTTCGGCCTGTTCGACACTGGCTATGGCCACCTGCGAAGCCGCTTCGGCGTACCGCTTGGCACGATCGGCTCGCTCGCTGAGCCGATGGGCGTCGAGCTTCGCCTTCCAGCCCGCAACGGTGCCGCTTGGATCATCTACCCACTTCGTCACCTCGGCCCGGGCGGCATCGAGAGACACCTTGGCCTTGTGCGCATTGTTTTCGAGCGCGGCGATCTGAGCGCGAATCTCCTTCTCCGCGTGCTCGGCACTTGCCGCGCCTTTGGCATTGAGGCTTTCGATCCGGTTCTGCAACGCCTTCAGACTGGTCTGAAGTTGCACGTTGAATGTGGTGATTGCATCGGTCATGAAAAATGCTCCTGGGTATTGTTGCGTTGTGCAGGTAGCCACGAGATGTGACGGCCTGTTTCAGTGCGCTGCAGCGCGGCACAGAAGACGTGCGTTCCGTCGAGGCCGCTCAGGCGCGGCAGGTGTCGATGCCGAGCATCGAGTATGCGGGGCAGTTCCCGGCCAAGCCCGTGGCCAAGGGGACGAGGCCGATCCAGCCCCATGCCGACTGGAATCCGGGCACGAGGCCGAGGGCCAGGACGACGAGGGCAAGACCCGCGATGATGCGGACGGTCCGATCGAGAGTTCCAACATTCGTATCCATCGCGTGATCCTCGGTTGAGCGCAGACTGGGCTTGCGAACGTGGTGGCGGCATCAGGTCGGGGGGGGGGGGACCTGATGCCGCCAGATCGAGGGGTGCGATCTTGGATTGCCAAGATGCCAATACTGTCCCACGGGGGTGAAGGACCAGCGTCGCCCTGGATGATCGACCAGAGGGAAAGTCCGGTGGATCAACGTAACTGTGACGCTTTCAACTGAAGGCCTCCAGACTCGGAAACTACCCATGCCTCAACTCTACGGCGGCTAAGCGTGCCAAGAACCGCCAATGGCGCGTGGAGAAATGCAGCAACAATAAAGGCGCGGCCCGAAGGCGCAGCGAGCAGGTTGATGAGAACTCAACGACCTCCACCCGTTCAATCGCCGTTGGCGCGAAAACGATCACCGATGCGACTATCAGTCGTGGCAAGACGTCGAGGGACGGCCGTGCTCGACAACTAACCAGGGAACAACGGCCGCACTAGGGTTGGAAACTACTCAATCGTCGCCCATTGAGTCTCCCTCCGGTGAGCATCTTGGTACGCGGATGCCTGTGCGATGCGATAAGCGCTGTCGGCTCCTTCGGTCTGCTGCGCGGCTTACGCCATGAACGGGCGCGCGCCCCAGGTTTATCACGTTGGCCCAGACTTACACCGTTGCCGCACCAGTGAGGGTCGCGTCCATGGTTTAATGCGGGTCTACTGCATCCATCTGAAGAATTGGGTTTGCATGACATCTTGGCAGGCAACGACGTAAGCAACACTTGGCCGCTGATGCAGGGTTGGTATTGCACGCGATAAGGCCAAACCGGCGCTAGCGATTGAGAACCCGTATAGCAATACCCCAGCCCAACGGCCAAGCGCGGCTCATTCAGGGTCCCGCCTCACGCTCAGGCGATGTGGCCTGATCTCGCGCGGCGGCGCGAAAGGACAAGATCCACGTCGGTCACCAGCCGGGCGCCTTCCCGTCCACGCTCGAGAGTAATCTTGCGGCTGTGGAAGGCCTCAAGTTCCGGCCGATGGGCGACGCTGACAATGGTTGTTGCGCCGAGTTCCACCGTCAGGAGTTCCATCATCCTGTCTTGGCTTAAGGGATCGAGCGCCGAAGTCGCTTCGTCGAGAACTACAATATCTGGATGAAGAAGAAGTATTCTGGCAAATGCCAATCGCTGCTTCTCGCCGCCAGACAAGATCTGGTCCCAGGGCGCTTCATCATCGATCTTTTCGACTAGGTGCCCAAGCTCCACGAGCTTCAAGGCTTGCGCTATCTGATCATCGTTCTTGTCCGCAATAGGCAGCGGATAGGTCACCGCTCGCCGCAGGCTCCCTACTGGGACATATGCATTCTGCGGCATCAGTAGCAATTTGGCGCCAGCGGCGACTTGGATCGTTCCTGTTCCCCACGGCCACAATCCCGCGATAGCCCGCACCAGAGTGCTCTTTCCGGTGCCAGATTCCCCAGCGACCAGAATCCGCTCGCCTCGAGCGATCGCGACTTCAGCGTCCTTGACCACCACGGTACCGTCCTCAAGGGTGACTGAAAGCTGGCCTAATCGGAGCGCTGCGTCAGCAGACAGGCCCCGCCTTATCCGATCACTCCCCTCTTCTGCGTGCTCGAGCGCGTCGAGAGAAACCATGAGCGAGGACACGCGCGACGCCGAAGCCGTCCAGTCGGAAAGGCGCGGATAGTTGTCGACCAACCAGTTGAACGCGTATTGGACGATGGTGAACGCCGACGCCGCTTGCATCACCTGACCGAGCGTCATCGAACCGTCGAGAAATTTTGGTGCGCACAGAATGATTGGCAATACCCACGCAACAAAGCCGCTGGTCTGCGACACAACCGTGGTTTGCATCGTCTGAACGCAGACGTCGCGCCAGCGATGGAGCACCGCAGACATCGAGCGGTCGATAGCGCTACGCTCCTCGGCTTCGCCACCGAGCACCGCAATACTTTCGCCATGCTCGCGTAGTCGCGTCAAGACATAGCGATACTCCGCTTCTGCTTGATTCTTGCTCTCCGAAACGGTCACGAATCCGCGACCGATAATCATCATCGATCCGCTCGCGACCACCGCATAAATCACTGCTGTGACCACCAGGAAGCCGGGAATAGTGACGGACGCTCCAAAGGCGGTAATCGTTAGCGATCCGCCAATGGTCCACAGCACGCCGATGAATGTAATCGCGGAAAGCACCGCGTTGATCAGGCCTGTCGCGAAATCTATGGGCGCTTCGGTGGCCATCCGAACGTCGTCGGCGATCCGATATTCCGGATTGGCGTGGTCACCGCCGACCAGATTCAATTGGTAGTAGCGCCCGTTCGCCAGCCAGCGATCGAGGAGTTGATTGTTCAGCCAGGCGCGCCAACGGCGCTGAATCGTCATCCGCCCATAGACCTGTGCAACAGCGATACCGACACTCGCGGCAAGCAGAGGAAAATAAACGACGGAGCAGAAGAAAACCGTGTCGGCGTCGCGGCGCTCGAGCGCATCGAATATAACCCGGTTCCAGAGGTTCATTCCATAGGCGGCCCCCAGGCTCGAGAGCACCGTAATCAGGATCAAGCCGGTCAACAGCCAGGACCGGCGGTCTCCTCCCTTTCGCCAGAACCCTTGTGCGCTCTCCCAGAACCGCTTCAACAGCAGCAGTCGCCTCAGCCGGAGAGCCGCCCGCTCCTCGGACGTTTGACCAGTCACAGGCATATCGCTTCCCCATCTCGCGCGTCCGGTCTTTGCAGCAAGTATCGAAATGGCAACTTGGCAGCCGGACGGATCGCTGCGAATGCATGCTGGGCTGAATCGCCGGTGCCATCAGACGCATCAGACGCGCGCAGTTTCGGAAGCACCAAGCGTCGCCCTCCGCGCCGGGTAAGTCAGCTAACCGTCAATGGGTTAGACGATGCAAGCAACATTACGCTGCTTTTGGCCTGTCCTCTCAAATGCGGTTGCGGCGCGGAAGGTCGACCGGCAGGAACTCGACGCCGGATTTCTGAACTGGCTGCGGATAGAGCATCATCAGTTGCATAATCTCGAGTGGCATTCCAACCCTGACCGGCAGCCCGAGGTCGCGCGCCTCCCCGGCGGTCAACGCATAGTCGTGAGTCCAGTGGCCGCCCGCGAGTTTCTCAGCAAGTGCCTCAGCGGCGGCTTGCTCCATTTGCGGTGTCAGCAATTCGACAGCGCCGCGTTTGACCTGCGCAAGCGCCTTTTCGCTCACGTCGGCCAGCACGAGCGTGAGGTCGAGAACTTGCGCGACCGGCTTTGAATCGCGAGCCTTGACGATACTGGCGGCCGGCAGCCCGAGAATTTGCGGATCAATGGGGCCGAGCACTGAGAATTCCCCGAGAACGATCTCGTCGGCAGCAAGGGCGATGAGCGTGCCACCGGACATGGCATAAATCGGAACATAGACGGTCACTTTGGCCGGATGAGCTTCAACCGCCCGCGCGATCTGCATTGCGGCCAGCACGAGGCCGCCCGGTGTGTGCAGCACGAGGTCGATGGGCGTATTCTCTGGCGTCTCCTTGATCGCGGCAATAATGGTCTGCGCATCCTCCAGGTCGATATGCCGGGAGCTCGCGAAGCCGAGAAGACCCTGCTTCTCCTGGCGATGGATCATCGTGATCACGCGCGTGCTATGCGCCTTTTCTATCGCACGAATGGCTTGACTTCGCTGAAGCGAATACCAGCGCCCCATGAGGAGAGGCTGCAATGTTAAGCTGACGAAAATCAGGAGCAACAGGGTCGAGAGGTCGAATGACATGGTGAGCCTTCACAACATTATGGCTATTTGCGACTGTCTTCAGGAGGAGCGGGTCAACTGCGCTCAGACACAAGGTACGGACCAGCCGATGCGAACTCGTCGCCTCGACCTATACGGCACGATCCGGCTGCACCGAGATCAGCTTTTCTATCGCATGAACCTTGCTCTTGACCAGGATAACGTTGGGGATATCGATCGTGGTTCCGCCAAGGCCGGTCGTCGTCGCTTTTAGATCCCCAGCGCCAAATCCAAGTACAGCACGAAAAAAGTCCGCTTCGAGCCGCTCGAACCTGAGGCCGTCGGTGTCGAAACTTTCTGCACCACCGCCAATCAGTCGCTCGACCGTCAATTGACCGGGCCGAACGCGCCAGAACATCAGTCGGTCGAACACGAAGAACATCAGGAGCCAAATACTGAGAAGACCAGTCGAGAATACCAGGTAGAAGCCCGTATTCATATGCACCCAGAGATAGGGGACGAGTGCGGCGATATCGTCCCACCAACCCAACCAGGCCAGCAAGATCGCAAAAAAGCCGATGGCTAGAATGGCGACGACCGAATTTATGCCGCGTAGCCTGACATTAGTGAATACGATCAGCAGAAGAAGTATTGCAATAAATGTGAGGCCAACAGATGAACTGGGGCGAGTGCCTTCTGCCGTCGCCAGAAACTGTTCTTGTCCAGCGTTGAGGAGGGCTGCAAGATATCCGAAGGCCCACGCTGGCCACCAGTAAAGCAACGTCGAGTGGCTATAGATTCGAAGCTCCTGCACAGGCGCCAATTTGGGAGAGATGGCGCTCGCGTCGGCCTCGATTGGCTGTGCCTTGGATTGGAGTATCATGGCTTCGCGCACCTCTTCACCGAATTTTCTGAGCGGGCATCGCTGGTCTCTTCAAGAGGAATGCGCTGCTGACTGAAGTTGATCAGGCAGCGGGCGACCGCCGAGGCCATCCATTGGTTGCTCGGCGGCCGTCAATTTTGGTTTGCGGCGGTCTCAGTTCAGGCTCGCGGCCCGCCAAGCCCACTCCGGAGCCGACTTCAGCTGCTCCTTCGTAATGTTTACTTTGATGAGAGGATTGTCATCCTTGTCCCGCGTCACCTGAAGTGCGCTGAAAGCTACGGCAGCATGGCGCTCACCCATGCCGAGGAAGCCGCCGACGCCGATGACCACGGCGGCAATTTTACCGGACTTGTCGATCAGAATTTCGTTGATGTCGCCGATGGTGTCGCCGCCGGCGTTCGTCACCTTCGTACCCATCAATTTGCTTGCACGCCATTCGCCGCGCTCGGAGTAGAACATCCCGACAGGCGGGCTCATGGGTTTCGTGGCCACGGGGGCCGCCTCGGTCTTCGGAGGTGTCGTTGTCTGGGCCAACGCTGGTGCGGCGAGAAGCAGGCAGAGCGCTGCGGCTGTGATAAGTCTCGTCATGAGATGAACTCCATGATTGAACGGGCAGAAAACTATTGAAGGCGAAGCTCGGTCTGTCAGCGACCGGCTCGTCAGAGACCGGCCGACCAATCGTCAAGTTCCTTTTTCACTTGGTCCTTGCTGTAACCGTAGCGCTCCTGGATCCGGCCCTCGAGCTGCTCACGCTTGCCGTTGATGACGGCGAGGTCGTCGTCGGTGAGCTTGCCCCACTGCTCTTTGACCTTGCCGGACAGTTGCTTCCAGTCGCCTTCGATTCGATCCCAATTCATGTGAACCTCCATTGGAAAGCGGGCGTGTCGCCCGAGCTGCCAAGCGCAGTCCTACGGTTCAACTCGGCGACGTCCCAATGTTAAGGTTCGGCAATCTCGCGCGACAGACTCGGAATCTGCTCACTCGATCGCGCTTGACCTTGTCACGGCAGTCGCGCCGAGTGCCGGCCTACCGTTCGTGGCGTCAGCTTTGCCGTCGTGGGCGATGGCCGGCAGCCGGCCGGGAGCGGCCTCGATGGCCGCTTGACAACTGTTCCGCTGGTCCTCGACGCAGCGAGCGCAGATGACCTTCTGGATGAGCCCAGCGATGGATTTCGCGCCGATTTTCCGCATGATGGCTGCACGATGGTTGTCGACAGTACGCTGGCTAATGCCGAGATCGGCGGCGATATTCTTGGACGGATGACCCGCGACAACAAGGTTGAGAATCTGCTGCTGCTTTCTCGTCAGACGGGCGATCTTGACGGCCGCTTCTCTCCGACGGTCTGCAACACCTGTTGACTTCTGCGCTACCGTCAGGGCGCGTTCGATGCTGGCCAGCAGCGCATCGCAACGGACAGGTTTTTCCAAGAAATCCCGGGCGCCAGCCTTCATGGCTTCGACCGCCAGCGAAACGTCGGCGTGACCGCTGATCACAATAACAGGCGCCTCGTTGGCCGCGGCCTCGAGCCTCTGGATCAGCTCTATGCCGCTCATCCCTGGCATGATCAAATCGACGAGCAGGCACCCGCGGCCGCCTGGAGGCTCCTCCGCGAGGAGGTCGGCACCTGAGGCAAAGCACTTGACGATATACCCAGACTGTTCCAGCACCTCGCGCAGCAGACCGCGGACCTCCGCGTCATCATCGACGATGTAGACCGTGCCAGGAACATCCCTCAGGAGATTGCAGGACCGGTTCGGCGCAAGCACTTTCCCCGGCTTCGCTGCAATCGGCATGAACTCTGCGCGCACAGTGATCTCACTCGACGTAGCACTTGGGCATGCGGACGTTTCCATGGGACAACTCCTCACTTAGAATAGTACGCCGCAAGGGCCAAAGGCCGTCCGCCTGGCCCCATGTTGCCAACCTACGCCGATGTGGGAGCGCTGCTCCTAACCTGTGCTAAGCAAACGCGGTATTGTCTTTCCAACCAGCGTGCGGAGAGGATGTGGCTGGGGCCGGTTGCTTGTGGTTGGATGGCAGACCGGCTGGCAGCAATGTTGATCCGAAGCCAAGTCGTCAGACAGTCTCGGCAGGTAGAGCAAGAGCATGTACAATCACAATCTCTGCGCAAAAAAGTTAGGTGCATTCATGCACTTGTCGGCGCAGGAATTGGCGTGCCTCGAAGGCTTGCAATCGGCTGAGGTGCACATCGAGCGCGGCAGGGAATTGGTCCACCAGGGGGACGAGGAGCACGTCGCCTACATCCTGAAGTGGGGATGGGGCTGTAGCTTCAAGGTGCTGCCCGACGGCGCACGGCAGATCATCACATTTCCGATCCCTGGCGACTGTGTCGGCCTCAGGAGCGTCCTGTTGCGCGCCGCCGATCATTCGTTCAGCGCCTTGACCGACGCGGTCGTGAGCCCGGTAGCGGTTTCACGAATGTTGAGCCTTTTCCAGGAGTTCCCCTATCTCGGAGCTGCGGTCCTGTGGGCGACGTCACGAGATGAGGCCCTTGTCGTCGAGCATCTGGCCAGTCTCGGGCGCCGCTCCGCGATCGAGAGAACCGCTCACTTCTTCCTCGAACTCCATGATCGGCTGCAACTCGTCGGCCTCGCGTCGGACCGGGAGTTTGCCTGCCCACTCAGCCAATACCTACTCGCCGATGCGTTGGGGTTGAGCGCCATTCACGTCAACCGGGTGCTGCGTCAGTTGCGCGAGCGCCAGTTGATGTCCTTCCAGCAGCATAAGGTCGTTATTCACGACGCCGAACGCCTGAAAGATCTGGCCGAGTACGAACAGCCCGAGGAGAATGCGATTCTTGACCATGATAGGAGCGGCGTAGCCTCCAGGCGCTAACTCACATCAGTCCGCTGCACCGGCGAGGCCGCTAAACTCACTCAGAGTAGTCCGTGCGTGTGGCGATACGCGCGACGGAGCCCCGCCATAAATTCGATTTCTTGAATGGAGCGAAGCCCATGCCCCTCAGCACAATCCTCATTGTACTCCTCGTTATCCTGCTTCTCGGTGGCTTCAGTGGCCGCTTCGGCGGCTATGGCTACGGCCTCGGCCACGGCGGCGTCGGGCTCCTCGGCACCGTCCTGATCGTGGTTGTCATTCTGATGTTGCTTGGGCGGATCTGACCGCCGACCGACCGCTTCGCGGCAACATAGGCAATTTCCGAGGCTGCAGCCCGGCAACCGCGGTGGCGTGAGTAGTTTCCGAGCCTAGAAGCCTTCAGTAAAAAGCGGCATCATGAGGTCGATCCTCCGGATTTCTCCCCCCGGTCGATCATCCAGGGCGATGCTGGTTCTTCCCCCCGAGGGGCCGCGTTTGCGACTTGGCATTCCAAGATCGCAGGCCTTGATCTGGCGGCATCAGCCCCCCCTACCTGATGCCGCCAGCCCCTTTTTCATTGACCCTGTTCGTAGGTGGTGTTCGCTCTCCCCCCGCAATCGCAAAGTTGGCGCTCATGGACGGCAGCCCTACTCGCGCCAGCGGCTCGACTGGCGTCCCTACCGCTTGCTCGCAACAGCTTGTGCGATTTCGGCCTGAATAGTGTCAGGGAGCGTTTGGACCGCAGACATCAGCGCACCAAGTGCCCGCCGGGTGGCATAAAGCTGGTCGAGCAGCGACAGGACGACCGGCATGCTGTCCTCTTCGATCGACAAATCGTAGTGGAGGTCGCAAATCAGCTGGACACGGACCACGTCGGACGGATCGAACAGAACACTGCCCTGGTGGTCCCGATGTGGCAGCACCCAGCCCTGCTCGATCCAGCGCTGCAGCGCCACCGCATCCAATGCTGCAATTGTGTCCACAAGTTCCTGTTCGCCGATCATGATGAGGCTCCCATCTTCTTGCTTGGGTCGTAGGGATGTTTCGCTTCCCAATCGACGACTGCCCGAACAAGTTCGTCGTCGGAGGCATCAGGCAGGACAACCCGTAGTTCGATGACATGATCGCCAGCACCGGCCTTTGCGGGCACGCCCTTGCCGCGAAGCCGCAGCCGCGTTCCGGTCTGCGACCCTTTGGGAATGGTGACGCTGACGGTACCCGATACGGTTTCGACGTCACGCTTCCCGCCGCCGAGCGCTTGGCCGAGTGTCACCGGTAAAGTCGACTGGATGGTGAGGCCGTCGCGCCGAAACGTGGGATGCGGCCTGACATGGACCTCGACCAGAACATCGCCTGGCTCCGCGCCAGCCCTGCCGGGCCGGCCTTGGCCGCGCAGGCGCAGCGTCTGGCCGTCTTGCAAGCCGGCTGGGATCTCGATGTCGAGTGTCTTTCCATCGGACATCACGACGCGCTTCCGCGCTCCCACGACGGCCTCGAGGAAGTCGACTGAAAATGTGTAGTGGATGTCAGCGCCGCGCGCCTGCGCTCTTTCGTGGCCGCGGAACAGTTCGGCCAACAATTCGTCGTCGATACCGCTGCCGCTCCAGCCGCGCTCATATTTGAAGCCCGGTTGGGCGTCAGCGTACTGGCGATAGGATTCGCGCTCTGGCGGCGGCGGTTGCTCGGCGCCATGAGCGTCGATCTTGCCGCTGTCGAACAGCGCCCGCTTGGCTTCGTCGCCGACGATGGCATAGGCCGAAGCGATCTCCTTGAAGCGTGCCTCGGCCTTCTTGTCGCCCGGATGCAAGTCCGGATGATGCCTTTTTGCGAGCCCGCGATAGGCCTTTCGGATTTCCTCGCCCGACGCATCGCGGCCGACGCCGAGGACCTGATAGGGATCCGTCATGGTTGCAACTCTCCGTTTCACCTCGATCTCGCAGAGTACCGCGAGATCGGCCCCGCGGAAATTGAGTGCGGAACCCCCAGCCCCCCAGCCGCCCTTCAGAAGCTCGGGATCGAGTTGCCTCCGGCAATGATCCGGTCGATGATTGCAGCCACCTCGCGATGTATGGCGGCGTTGTTCACGCCCTCGGCCACTGCGCCGTGGTGTGCTGCCGCGGCATCCTCGAGCACGCCACCTGCGTCCTTCGCCGAGATAACTTTGAGGTCGCTCAGCGCTACCAGAAGCGACTCGCAAATGGAGAGTGCGGCGAGACCGGACGCAGCGCTCTCAACTGAGACTTCGTCTACCATTTTCGAACTCTCTATCTGTCACAATGCGGAAACCACGCTGAAATGGTACTATAGACCAGAAGACGCAAGGCGACACTGATGCAGGTTAGTCGAGAGCAATCTCTGACTCGGCAACCTGGGGCAAGAAACAGGTAGTTATTTACCCGTGGCACATCGCGATATGAGTATGTTCCGAGGCTCTCCATTATTGGCACTTCGCGTATCTTCGCAGCCGCTGGTCGAGGTATCGTCGAAGTTCAAGTTGGCGAAGGATTTAGCCGAGGAGTCGAGTGATGATTACCGCTGAGGTGCTCAATACCTTTGAAATTCAGGCTCTGTCCGAGACGCTCGACGATGAGCACAAGTCCCGTGAGACCTATGCGCAGGTGATCCGCGATTTTGGCGAGGTTCGGCCCTTCATCAACATCGTCGATGCCGAAGCGCGGCACGCGAATGCGCTGCTGGGCCTGTTTCAGAAATAAGGCATTGCCCCACCCGCCAATCGCTGGAAGACTGAGGTGCCGCGCTTCGCGAGCATTCATGACGCGTGCGCCGCATGCGTTCAGGGAGAAATCGAGAACGTGGCGCTCTATGATCGGGCTCTGAAAAGCACTCAGAGGCCGGATATCCTAGCCGTGTACCACGCGCTCCGCTCGGCCTCGCAGGATCGCCACCTTCCCGCCTTTCAGCGATGCGTCCAGCGGTCCCACGGCCGGTCCTGAAACCATGCGTGAGAAGTAGCTGGAGGAGAGCGCTGTCTGGCCATCGTGTAACGCACGAGCGCTGCACGGCACAGGATCTAACGTCGTCCTGCGTAGTTTCCGTGCCTAACGCGAACACCGGCGGTCCGCTACCCTCTGGACTTGGTCAGCGTGATCAACGCTGCAGTCGTCAGCGGGGGGCACATGGTCGACAGACGAAAATTACTGTTCGGAGGTGGGGCGTTGGCACTTGCCGGCTCCGGAGCGGCCTATGCGGAGTTACGTCAGATGGGCTCGATGGAGGCTTACAACGCAACCGTCGCTGCGACCCGCGCCGTGCTGTCCGAACGCCCCGAAATGCGCGACTTCATACGTTACGCGACCCTCGCTCCAAATGGTCATAACACCCAGCCCTGGTGGTTCCGCGTCAGTGAAAGACGGATCGAGATCCGGCCTGATTTTTCGCGGCGCACTCCGATTGTGGACCCGGACGATCACCATATTTTTGTCAGTCTCGGTTGCGCCGCAGAAAATCTGGCCCTCGCAGTCGGAGCGCGTGGACGTCCAGGTGAGCTCAGCTTTGAACGTGAGAATGACGGCGCCTCGGTGCTGACATTCGGTGGCGGACCAAGCGCCCCTCCCGCATTGTTTGATGCGATCATCAATCGTCAATCGACCCGTGCCGACTACGACGGCAAGTCTGTTGGCGCTGGCGATCTCGAGGCTTTGGCGAGAGCCGCAGTTGTTCCCGGCGTCGATCTGGTCCTGATCACTGACCGACCGCAAATAGATCGCGTCCGCGACCTAGTGGTGGCCGGCAACAGCGCGCAAACCGCGGATCCTGCATTCGTGCAAGAACTGAAATCCTGGCTGCGCTTCAATCCGAGCGAAGCAGAGCGCACCGGCGACGGCTTGTTCAGTGCGACGACCGGCAACCCCACTCTCCCGACTTGGCTTGGATCTCGCCTGTTCGATTGGGTCTTCAAGGCGGGTTCCGAGAACGAGAAGTATGCGCGCCAGATTCGTTCGTCCGCTGGGATCGCCGTATTCGTCGGGCAAAAAAATGATCGGGAGCACTGGGTTCTGGCAGGACGGGCCTGCCAGCGCTTCGCATTACAGGCAACCGCACTCGGCCTGAAACACGCCTATATCAATCAACCGGTCGAGGTCGCGAATCTACGCCCAGAACTGGTAAGCCTCGTCGGGATGCCTGGCCGCCGGCCCAATCTCGTCCTGCGCTTCGGCTATGGCCCGTCGCTGCCCTATTCAGCGCGAAGGCCTGTGGACGCGGTCCTGGTATGAACATTCTTCGCGATGCGGCAACTCAGGTCGCGCCTATTGGCCCGGTCGATTCGGGAAATCGTTCGCAGGAGCCAAACGGGTCGCTGATCGCCATTCTTGCCTTTTTCGCCCTAGCCTTTGGTTGGGCGTGGGGGATCGGAGTTACGGCGACGCAGGTCAGCGTACAACTGCCTGTCGTCGGCACCGCGCTGATGATGCTGGCGGGCTTCGGGCCAAGTCTTGCCGCCGTCACCGTCGTGGCAATGGTGAGTCCAGGCACAGGGCTCCGCGATTGGGCTGCACGCTGCCTCAACTGGCGGGTGGGCTGGCGCTGGTTCGCGTTCGCCTTCGCGTTGCCGCCGGCTGTGATGCTTACGGCAGTCGCACTGCACGGGCTCATGGGCGGGCCAATGCCAGCATCGCCGGCAGTCGATCAGATCCCTGTGGCGATCCTGAATTTCGGTCTTGTGCTGGTGGTCGGGGGGCCGCTCGGAGAGGAATTCGGCTGGCGCGGATACGCATTGCCGGCGCTCGCCGCCAGTCTCGACTGGCGCACGGCGAGCTTGATCATCGGCGCAGTATGGGGCGCGTGGCATCTACCGCTCTTCTATTTGGCGAGCAGCGTCCAATCGCATATGGCGATGCCGATTTTCATGCTCAACATCCTGGCCGGTTCGACCATTTTCGCGTGGTTGTTCGAGCGTACGCAGCAAAGTGTCCTTCCTGCCCTGGTCTTGCATACGTCGCTCAATGGGTGGACTGCCATCATTGAAATCGTCCCGACAGCCGCGACAGGGCGGCCCTTCACGCTGACGACGGGGCTGATGGTGCTTATCGCCTCGGCGCTGCTCTTGGCAAACCCGGTGCCACGTTCGTTGGACCCGGCCGGACGTCCACACAGAGAGCCAGAATGCTCACGCGCGAGTTGATCACTTCAGCAAATTGACCGCGGCGCGCTCGACATGGATCCCGTGCCATCAAAGAGGAACCTGTGACCGCAAGTCCAGACACTGAACGGCTGACGACGCAACGGGCAACGGGGTCGCGCAAGCGTCTCTATTGGGTCCTGGCCGGAAGCCTTATCGTGATCGTCGTCGCCGCGATTGGAGCAGGGCCACTCATGAGCCGCGTTGAACAGCCGGACTATGCGGTTACCACGTCCGACGGCGCCATCGAGATCCGTTCCTATGGACCGATGATCGCCGCCGAGGTCGTTGTCGAAGGCGAGCGCAAGACGGCCATCAACGAGGGCTTCCGGCTGATTGCCGCTTACATCTTCGGCGCCAATACGCCGAACGCGAAGATTGCCATGACGGCACCCGAACAACAGCAAAGGCAGACCATCGCGATGACAGCGCCGGTGACACAGCAGCGCAACGGCGATGTCTGGACCGTAAGCTTCATCATGCCGAAATCGTGGACACTGGAGACGTTGCCGACCCCCTCGGATCCGCGCGTGAGCCTCAAGCCGATCCCTGCCCGCCGCGTTGCCGTAATCAAGTTCTCCGGATTTGCCTCAAAAGAAGTAATTGAGGCACGCAGTGATGAGCTGCGCCGATATGCATCGGACCACCAATTGACAACCTCGGGCGAGCCCGTGCTGGCATTCTATAATCCCCCTTGGACGATACCATTCTTTCGTCGAAACGAGGTCATGCTGGAATTGGTCCGTTAGAAACTCACCTTCCGGCCGGCGCTCGGAACGAGTGTCGGTAGGCGCAAACAAGGAGCAATACCGTCGGGCCGATCGGTCAGTTGGATCGGTCAGCCGTGAGGCCGGACGGTATCAGTCCTCTTTGAAGCCGTAGGCTGGAATGCCCTGCTCGTTCTCGTCGTACTTGAAGGGCAGGAACTTGCCGGTCATGCCGATCTTGACTCAGTCACCCTTCTCGTTCGCCACCCGCTCCATGGTCACGTCGAAATCGATAGCCGACATGATGCCGTCGCCGAACTCCTCCTCAATCAGGACCTTCCAGGCCGGTCCATTGACCAGCACGAGTTCATAGAAGCGGTTGTAAGCGCCGGAGCAAGACTCCCTCAGTGAAGCATCCGAGTCGGTCGGTTGCGCCGGAGAAATTTTCCGGCAGACAGAAGTCCTGTGCCGCGTTCGGCAGAGGGCGGGGGGATGAAGCAGGTGGAGCTTTACGCAAAGGTTCGCTATGCGGTGCAGATCGAGGGTCTGAGCAAGCGCGCTGCAGGACGGCGGTTTGGGATCAACCCGAGGACCGTCGACAAGATGATGACGTTCTCGGTGCCGCCCGGCTATGTGCGGACGAAGCCACCGGTCCGGCCGAAGCTGGATGCGTTCGTCGGCATCATCGACAAGATCCTGGCCGACGACAAAAGCCGGCCGAAGAAGCAGCAGCACACCGCGAAGCGGGTCTTCGAGCGGTTGCGCGACGAGCATGGATTCATGGGCGGCATCACCATTGTGAAGGACTACGGTGCCGGCTGGCTGCAGCGCTCAGCCGAGATGTTCGTGCCTCTGGCGCATCCTCCGGGGCACGCGCAGGCCGACATCGGCGAGGCTCTGGCGATCATTGGCTTTTTGCTTCCGCGGCAAGCCGCTTAAGCAATCGGCGGCGTCGAGCGCAAGATCCACACCTTCGCGTACGATCTGCCGCATTCGGACGCCAACTTCGTGGTGGCTTATCCGGCCGAGACAACGGAAGCCTTCTGCGACGGTCATGTACAGGCGTTCGCATTCTTCGGCGGCCACGCTGAGACAGAATTGGCGGAGACGGGGCAGGCCGGCGTGCCGCAATCAATCCTGTACGACAACACCAAGATCGCGGTGGCCAAGATCCTAAGCAGACATTCTTGGCTCCGCCGACGAATGTCTGCTTAGGTCTCCATGATTGAGCAGACTTTTTGCCGAAAACCGCGAGGACACTTTTCGGAAAGTCTGCTTGGGCGACGGCAAACGCCAGCGCACGCGCGGGTTCTCCGAGCTGCAGTCGCACTATCTGTTCCAGGATCGATTCGGTCGTCCCCGCAAAGGCAATGACGTCGTGTCGAAGACGCGCCTCCGGCACGATGGTAAAGGGGAAGGACTGGTCGGCTTTGCACGGCGCAACTTCATGGTTCCAGTGCCGGTGTTCGACAGCTTCGCAGCTCTGAACGCACACCTCGCCGAGAGCTGCCGAAAGCGCCTGGGCGAACGCCTGCGCGGCCATGCCGAGACCATCGGTGAGCGGCTGGCTCGCGATCTTGCGGCCTTACGGGGCCTGCCACCCACGCACTACGATGCCTGCGAGAAGGTCGGCACGCGCGTGTCGTCGCTGTCTTTGGTGCGCTACCGCTCGAACGACACCTCGGTGCCGACGAGCTTCGGCCACGCGCACGAGGCCGGCAAGCTGCGCAGCCGTACTCAGATGGAGGGCTGCCCCGAGCGCCGCGGCAGCGGCCGCGATCTCA